>NZ_JAUBVR010000023.1:0-80013 GCF_036705955.1 Microcoleus sp. A6-C6
TAATTGCAGGAATTTACAATTATGACCTGTATTTATCATTACAACAGGCGAGCATTTGATATTTTCGCAGGAGGTCTAATGTCAAAGCTGTTTGGGTTTGTCCGGTACCGACTGCGATAAATACCAAGCCCATGTAAGAGCTAACTATATAGGATAGCGTGCGCTTGATGTCGATTTGGGCGATCGCAATTAAGGAAGCACCCACCGCCGTTGCAGCGCCTACAATAATAGTTGTCTTCAGCCCCACGGGCGACAAAGCGATGACCGGCTGCAATTTAATCAAAATCCAAGCGCCGGTTTCCACAACTACCGTGTTTCGCAAAATCGTTGCCGGCAAGGGGCCTTCCATCGCCTCATCCAGCCACAGGTGCAGGGGAAACTGAGCGCATTTGCCCATCGGGCCGGCAATCAAAGTTAAACTCAACAGCGTCGCCACTGTGGGGTCGATGTTTGCAGTCTTAGCCCAAACTGCCAACTCGTCAAAATTCCAAGTTCCCGCCAGCGGCAGAATTGCGACTACTCCCATCAACAGAAATAAGTCTCCCACGCGCTTAGTCAAGAAAGCATCGCGGGCTCCTGTCACCACCAAAGACTGATTGAACCACAGCCCGATTAGCAGGTAAGTTCCCAGAGTCAGGACTTCCAGAATCATGTAGCTGAAAAACAGAGAGTTGGACAAAACCAAGCCACACATCCCCGCTTCAAACAGCCCCATCAGGGAAAAGAACCTCGCCCAGCCCCAGTCCATTTCCATGTAACCGATTGAATAAATCTGCGCCAGAAGGTTTAGTCCGGTGATCAAAACTGTCGCCCCGACGGTGACAGCAGAGATGTCTAAAGGAATGGTTAAGTCTAAACCTGCTACGTTCAGCCAGGGAATGAACTGGTGTTGCGCCGGTTGGTTCCAGATTGCTGTGAGGGCGATGACGCCGTGGGCGAAAGCGAAGAAAGTTAAGATGGCGTTGACGTAACCGGAGGGTCTAGGCCCCGTGCGGCGAGTTATTGCTGGGAACCACAGTATCGAGAGAAATGCGCCGATGAGTGGATAGCAAGGTATAAACCAAACGGTCTGGAGTAGGATTTGAGCCATTGGCATTACCTGTAATTGTTACAAAAATTTAACAATCTGAGAATAATCTCGATCGTCAGAAGTAAAGATTTTTTGGGGTGACTGCGAGTTTCCTGTCCTTTTGAAACCGGGAGCTTCAAAATAGACTTATTAATTTTATATTAAGGATTGCCTGAAATTTTCATATTCGCTGATTCAGCATACTTATATACAGATAAACTCTACTTATATGATGCCAAGATTCAGACGGCGGTTGAAACCTGGTTTACACAAACGATGTTTGCCTCTGCATACCCAAGAGGACAACAGAGGTCTTCAACCCGCTTTCTAGTGGGTACAAGCCTGTACAGGCGCGGTTTATACCCCCCTGTCTGGTTCTAAGGATTAAAGCTGCTCAATGTCCCGTGCTGCTAAAGGCAGTGTGGCTTGTCGCTGTCCGATCGCCCTTGCTCTCACATTCAAAAGACCGATCGGTGTATGTAACAAATCTACCAGATCGAGTTTGCAGATCATAATTTTAGCCGCAGCAATCGGTAATTCCTTTAACAACCACCTAGCCAGCCGATACAAATATTCTCCTGTTGTGAATTCTCGCATCAAATCGACGCCGTGGAGTTCGTGCAAATATTGATTCGACTCGCCGTAGCGATACCATTGACTGTGCAACTGTTTCAGTGTACTGCGGTGGCGGTGTCGGGCGATCGCATTTTCGGCAAAATACATTTTATAGGATGTTTCCCGCAAAATCCGCCAGCACAAATCCGCATCGCCACCACTCGTAAGGTACGGGCGAAATAAACCGACTCGTGCTAAAATCTGCCTGCGTACAGCTAAGTTTGCCGTTTGACCGTAGGGACAAAAAGGGTGAGCGAGAGTATGTTTTTGAGATAAAGTATTGTCGCGGGCTGCGTGTTTTTCTAAGACAGTGTTACCGGGAAGGGCGAGGATTTCACCGCAGGTAATTCCTATTTCTAAGTCAGCGAATGGTTTAACTAAATTTTCCAACCATTGAGTTTCGGGGCGACAGTCTGCATCGGTAAAGGCGATGATTTCGCCTTTTGAGGCGCGAATCCCTTGATTGCGGGCGGCGTAGGAACTTTGAATCTTATTTTCGCTGAGATTGCGAATGGTGATTTGATTATTACTTCCCTTCTTACTTCCCCCCCTTAGCAAGGGGGGGACTGAGGGGGGGTTAGATGCTGCTGCTTGAAGGATGGTGGAAGTGCGATCGCGACTTTTGTTGTCTACTAAGAGATATTCTACACTGTGTGGCGGGTAAGTTTGCGATCGCAGACACTCGATTAACTCCGGCAAATCCATCTCGCCATTATAAACAGGTATCACCACCGAAACAATCGGTAAAAACTGCTCATTGTTCATTAATCCTCTCTACTGATTTTTGAGTCAATCAGAACTAAAGTCACTACTACGAAAAACCTCCGCAAATCGGACACGGCAATGCCGTCTCTCTACAGATGCTCGCGTACAATCCATGTATAAACCTATTTTTCAGAATTGGTATTACCTTGAATTTTTGTGGAACAGGCATCTTGCCTGTTTTTTGGAGTCTGAAGTTGTTGTGGAACAGGCATCTTGCCTGTTTTTTGAGTCTAAAACGGGCAAGATGCCCGTTCCACAACTGCATTGAGTTCTTGTGGAACGGGCATCTTATTTGTTTTTTAACATGGTAGAAAACATCAGCTACATATGCTGTCAAGTTTATTAATAATCCGGTTTTAACTGTTACCAGTCAACATCAGAATCATCAACACTAACACCCCGTTAGTTAAATAAAAGATACCAACCACCTGAGTTTCCAACCAGCCGCAGAGTTCTAGATGATGGTGAAGTGGAGCCATTCTTAACAGACGCTTGCCGATGCCATCAGGGCCTTTTGTAGCTTTGTAATAACCTACTTGAGCAATTACTGACACCGTTTCAATCAAGAAAATCCCACTGATTATTAATAATATCCAAAGGCTATTTGTTAATAAAGCTACCGCACCCAAAGCACCGCCCAAAGCCAAAGCACCTGTATCGCCCATAAACACTCGCGCTGGATTGCGGTTGTGAGTTAAGAAGCCGAGACAACTGCCGCTAATGCAGGCGCAAAAAATCATTAATTCTGGCGAAGTTGAGGCTACAGATGCGCCTAATCCCAAAAGTGCGATCGCCCCCAAGCCTCCCATCAACCCGTCAACACCGTCGGTAAGATTAGTAGCATTGCTTTCAGCAACTAACACAAAACCCGCCAGCGGCCAAAACATAAAACCCAAAGGTAATACCCAACCGAAAGGCAAAGCAATGTTCGTAGAAATACTTGGATTGTGTAAAATCAGCCACAAACAAAATATAGCTGCAAAACCTACTTGCAAAGCCAATTTCATCCGAGGTGAAATACCTTTATTCGACTTGCGGCGGAGGATTTGCCAGTCGTCAATCCAGCCGATGAAACCGTAAGCTAAAGTTAAAGCCGATACAGCAACAACATCTGAGTTAAATCTAGACCAGAGTAAAGCGACTGCGACTCCCGCAGGCACAAAAAAAACTCCGCCCATTGTTGGAGTTCCAGCTTTTTTCAAGTGGGCTTGGGGGCCGTCTTCGCGAATTATTTGTCCTGCTTTTAGTTCCTGGAGTAAAGGCACGACTATATAGCCCAAACCCGATGCAACTAAAGCACAAACAGCTATTGGCAGAAATAGCGATGCAGGCGAATTCAAAAATCTACCTGCTGATACATCTAAACCGATCGCTGCAATACAGAGCCCTAAACTCAGCAGGAGGAATAAATTCCTGCCCGTAAGCTTGAAAGGCATAGTAAAAGGGATTTTCTCATCCAAAAAGTTATCCATAACACTCCTCAACACACACACCATTGGAGAATAAGCAATTGATAATTGGGGAATAGGGTGCGATACAGGAGATGGCGAAATTTGTTAGTTTTTCTTCCCTGTTTCCGATTGATTCCTTGACCCGCAAAAAACTGGTACAAGCCCTAGACTTCATTAGTGGTCGATTTTCCCCAATTTTTAGACTCAATTTCGGTTTCCCGGATTTAATGTTGCAAGTGAATCTAAAATTTCAAATCGACTGACTATTTGACGAGTTATTCGTCCCCTGCACCTGCATCATCTTCTGCTTCTTCTTCTAAATCATCATAAGGACTGTCGTCAACTGCCATTAATTCAGAAATTTCTTCTTCGTGCAGATAGTCGGGTTCTTGGACATCCCTTGCTAAGAGGCGATTGTTAGATTCCAACCAGTCTAAAAGAGAAGATTGCTGCTTTAATGGAATTACATCCGCAGGCAAGTGACGAGGAATTTGGCGCAGAGATGGGTTATACATGATTCTCGGTTTCTAAAGACAAAGATGCGATCGAGTAGAACTAATGTTGTGCCGACTGACTGCTCCTTCGATAGAACACTTGCAAATCCGGCATTTAGCAGAGCTAAGGAATTATACCACAGACACTCTTTGGTTCCGGATCGGATAGGATGGCTTACTGATTCGGGCGATGCCCCAATCATGGGCCTAAGGATAACATTAAAATCCGATCTTGCCAATCCCTCTTTAGCCGTAAGTATTGTAATCTGAGACGATCGTCTTTTAAAGTATCACGGGACACCGGGCCAGCCAGCGGTTGAGCCAAAACAGTCTCCTGGCTGTGCGTCAAAGCCTGATAGCGAATACGCTCTACCTTCTTCTTCTTCAGCCAACTCTCAAACAATAAATCTCAGAATGGATACAACGGCGGCGGTTTTATACAACAAAGAGGGTTACGACACCGGAGGGAAAAAACTTCTAGGGCGTCATTCAGCCGGAGAAGGATTTCTCAAAAGCTTAGTCCAACACGGAACCGCTGACTCTCTCTACTGTTGCGCAGACAGCGAAGCAACTTTTAAGGAGTTTTGTTCGCGCATCCAACCTTGGCTGCAACAACCGCGGAAAGTCCGCTGGATTTCGACGGATCGACCAGATTTGCTATCTCAACCAGGTACAGTCTATCGACCCGATCCCGCCCTGGCAGATCTGGTTTGGGGGCGCAGATTTGTCGATCAGCGGGCTTACAGCGTTTGCGGTGTTACCCACACGATCGCAACTAAGTATGTCATGGAATCG
This sequence comes from Microcoleus sp. A6-C6, assembly GCF_036705955.1. Lineage (NCBI taxonomy): Bacteria > Bacillati > Cyanobacteriota > Cyanophyceae > Oscillatoriales > Microcoleaceae > Microcoleus > Microcoleus sp. A6-C6. The sequence continues at coordinate 5,190 of NZ_JAUBVR010000023.1, forward strand.
ATCGGCAATTTGATCACTGCACCAGTTCAGCCTTGGGACGCCCTAATCTGCACATCTAACGCCGTGAAAACAGCCGTAGAAGGAGTTATGACCGAGTGGTCTGAGTATTTAGCGCAGCGCAACGGCGGTAAACCGGAAATTTTGGTCAAATTGCCCGTTATTCCCCTAGGAGTGGATTGCAGCGCGTTTCCGCAGGGTGCAGAAGCAGTCGAGGTGGGCGATCGGCAACGGCAAGAACTCGGCATTTCTCCCGGCGATATAGTCGTGTTATTTGTCGGCCGATTGACGTTTTCTGCCAAAGCCCATCCGGTACCAATGTACATCGCCCTGGAACGCGCCGCCCAGCAGACAAAGGCGAAAATCCACTTAATTCAAGCCGGTTGGATCGAAGATCCGAGAGAAGAACCCGACTTTAAAAATAGCGCCCAAATATTTTGTCCGTCCGTAAATGCTATTTTTCTAGACGGCAGAAATCTAGAAATTAGAGTTAATATTTGGTCGGCTGCTGACATTTTTATTTCGCTTTCCGACAACATTCAAGAAACCTTCGGACTAACGCCAATTGAAGCAATGGCAAACGGACTACCAGCCATAGTTTCAGATTGGAATGGATACAAAGAATCAGTACGCCACGAAATCGACGGTTTCCGCATTCCCACACTCATCCCGCCGCCGGAAGCTTGTTTAGATTTAGCGCTAAATTATCACGACGGTAGCTTAAATTGGCCGACTTACATGGGTCACACTTCCCTCGCCACAGCCGTTGATATTGATGCCTGCACCCGCGCTTTGTGCCAATTAATTGACAACCCGGAATTGAGAAAGCGCATGGGGGAAAATGCGAGACAAAGGGCGAGGAAGATTTATGATTGGAAAGTCGTAATTGCAGCTTACGAACAGTTGTGGCGGGAATTAGCAGAAATTCGTGGTTCTGCACCAGAGTCAGCACCTGTAAAAGCCGGAAAACCGCCTTATCCGCTGGGCGACGATCCGTTTCGGGTGTTGGGTCATTATGCGACTAGAACTTTAACCAATGATATGATGCTGAGTCTGGGTGCGATCGCCACACCAGAACTTTTGAGAGAGTTGCAAACAATTTGGTTTACCAGTTTTGGTCAAGACAGAAGAATACCTGTTAAAATTCAGATAGAGATGCTGGATAAAATTAAGCAACAGGGTGCTGTCAGCGCGGCGGAACTTCTCAGGTGTTACGCCACAAATGAGCGAGAATCAGCATACCTATATCGGACGATGCTCTATCTTGTGAAATTTGGTATCTTAGTTATTGGTAATGGGTAATTCAGTTGACAGTTGACAGTTGACAGTTGACAGTAATTTAGAATGAGTAATCGAGCATTGTTCATACTAAATCCAATAATACTCGGCGGTTGAAACCGCGACTATACAAACGATGTCCGCCTCCGCGGACTGAAGATTAGAGTAAATTTAGGGTACGCGCTGGGCCCACAAAAGCCCAATCATAAACGTGGGCAAAAAAACGATTTATTTAGTCGCTGTGCATAAGTCATGGACTACTAACTAATGACTAATGACTAATGACTACTGACTACTGACTACTGACTACTGACTCTTAAAAAACTATGCTTAAAAAATCAGGACTATTAGAGATAATTGCTGGTAAGAATCGCGGTTTGCTAGCCACTGCAACCGACAAACAGGCGATCTTAAGTGCGATCGCCCAATTGGAAGATTACAACCCCACGTCTCGCCCCGTCGAAGCCGCAGAGCTTTTAGATGGCGATTGGCGGTTATTGTACACCAGCAGCCGCGCCCTGCTGAATATTGACAGTTTTCCGCTGTTAAAACTGGGTCAAATTTATCAATCCATCCGCGTCAAAGAATCAAAAATTTATAACATTGCCGAAGTTTACGGATTGCCTTATTTGGAAGGAATTGTCAGCGTAGCTGCGAGATTTGAGGCGACCTCAGAACGGCGAGTGCAGGTAAAATTTGAGCGATCGATTTTGGGTTTAACAAGGTTGATAGGCTATGAATCTCCGGCAAAATATATCGATGAGATTGAGTCAGGTAAAAAGTTTGCTGCTGTAGATTTCAAGCTGGATACTCGCGAACAGCAGGGATGGCTGGATATTACTTATTTGGATGGCGATTTGCGAATCGGGCGCGGGAATGAAGGAAGTGTTTTTGTGTTGACAAAAGAGTGATTTTGTGATGTTTGATTAAGTGCGATTTTTTACGAAAAAGTTGCAAGCAAACTAAGATTATCCAGGGAGGGATACAATCATGACATCAACAATCTGAGAAACAATGGGTAAAATTACTACAACGCTGACAATCGCGAATCATGCCGATCAAATTCGCTGTGAAGATGGTGCGATTATGGCTGAGCAAATACGTTCAATTACCATCAAAAATGTGCTAGTGGATACTGGGGCGACTACTTGATGCCTGCTGCAAGATGCGATGTCGATCGGATGCTGACGGCCACTTGCTGTGTCTCTCAACTCATGCCTCAAGCTTCGCTGCTGGTAGTCTTTGACTTGCAACCAGACTAAAAATAGCGGCTTTCCCCCCGCGATCGCCCCTCTAAAAGTAGAGGCTTTCCCCACAGGCGGCAAAGCTATCCCGAACAGAAATCGCCCCTCTCAAATTGGAAAGCTATATTAATTTGAGATTCAACTACAAACTCAAAACTAGGCTCTACGGGTTTTCATTGTTTAGCTAAAATCAGATAAGCTAGTATAAAACTATCCTCAATTTGTTGGTGAATTATGACTGTGACAACTGCAAAATTCATCCTTCCTGAAGCGGGCAAAATTCCACAATGGCAAGCCGCAACGTGGGAAGATTATGTAGTGGCTTGCGAAAATCCGTCTTTAGCAGAAGCCAGGATTTTTTTTCATGAAGGATATATTTGGATAAATATGGGTAATGAAGGGCCTCAACACGCCAGATTTAACGATCTATTTACTATCATATTTTTTGTGTGGTTTACCACCAAAATAGGACAAACTTTTGATTCTCTCAGCGGTTGTGTAATTGAGAAACCTCAAGTGGGTTCAGGTGCACCAGATAAAGTTTTATACATCGGCGGAGATTTCCCGCAGTGGCAAAAAGGAGAACCGCGCCGAATTAATCTCAATCAATGGCGAGTTCCCGATTTAGTGGGGGAGATTTCTGATACTACTTTGACGAGCGATTTGGATGAAAAAAAGCGCTTGTATGCTGCATTAGGAATTCCTGAGTATTGGGTAATAGATATTAAGGGTGTGAGAGTATTGGCATTTCGATTGATCGAGAATGGAAAGTATCAGGAATGTGATTTTTCGGTAGCACTTGAGGGATTACCAATTGCTTTGCTGTCCGAGACTTTGAAGCTTTTGGTTGAAGGAAATGGCACGGCGGCGATGTGGTTTGCTCAACAAATTGGGTATTTGTAGGTAGGTGGGGAAAGTGCGAATTTTAACTCTAACTTTGCTATGATTAGGAAGAAGCCATCTTTGCAGGGAATTAAAATATGGTATTACCCACAATTACTGAAGATACAATTTCCCTCGCAGCAGGAGACGAACTCATTCTGCGATTTAGAACTTGGCAAGATTACGAGGCATTGCTAGCTCGTCGAGGGGATAAGGCTGGATTGAGAATTCGCTACAGCAGCAAAACCCAAGAAATTAGAATTATGTCACCATTGCCCAAACATGGTAAGAATGCAGATATACTGGCAGATTTGGTCAAAGCTTTGCTGCGACATGAATGCAGAGATTGGCAATCTTTTACGCCAATTACGTTGAAGCGGATTAACCAACAGGGAATCGAACCAGATTACTGTTTTTATATCGACAATCGGGAGCAAATATTAGGAAAAGAGCGCATTGATTTAGAAACAGATCCACCCCCAGATTTAGGGATTGAAATTGATCTGATTTGCACGACAAAACCAGATGATTATCAAGCGATCGCACCTTTGGAACTATGGGTTTACCGTCAAAGTCAATTATCGATCTATCAATTCGAGTCGCAGCAGTACCGTGAGTCTCAAACGAGTCGGTGGTTTCCCGGTTACGATCTTAAAACCTTAATTCCTCAATATTGCGATCGCGCTTGGCAGATTGGTTCTAGTGTGGCGCTGCGAGAGTTTGAAGAGGTATTGCGATCGCTATAATCCGTAGGGAATTGCTCGTTCATGTTTACTCTTCAGTCCGCGAAGGCGGACTTTGTTTGTATAGTCGCGGTTTCAACCGCCGACTCCTATGCTTTTCATAATTTGCACAACTTTTCATAATTTGCACAACAAAACTTTACCAAAAAACCAACAACATCACACAAAAAAAATGCTCCGACTATCCCAAACCCAACTCAAAATTCTCGAAGAATGCCCCCGCAAATTCCAGCATAGCTACCTAGAACTACTGGCCACCACCGCCTCCCCAGAGCACAAAGAAAAACTCACATGGGGCAGCCACTTTCACCTATTGATGCAGCAGCGAGAACTCGGACTCCCCATTGAATTCATCACCCAACAAGACCCAGAATTAGGACGCTGTGTGGCAGCATTGATCAACACTGCCCCCGAACTTTTCACGAATTCCGAAAATAGCGATCGCATTTTCCGCCAAGCCGAACACCCGCGCATCCTAATTTTTCAAGACTACCTATTCACCGTGATCTACGACTTATTAATCGCCGAACCAAACACAGCCCAAATTCTCGACTGGAAAACCTATCCGCGCCCTCAAAAATCTAAATGGATAGCCGAAAGTTGGCAAACTCGCCTCTATTTATATGTTTTAGTAGAAACCAGCGACTATTCCCCCGAACAAGTTTCTATGACATACTGTTTCGTACAATTACAAGGAGAAGAACCGCCGCAAAAACTTACATTTTCTTACAACCAAACAGAACACGATCGCACAAAACAAGATTTAAGCCAAATATTGCAGCATCTAACCGACTGGCGACAGCCTTATTCCGAAGGCGGCGAATTCTTCCCCCAAGTACAAATTAGTTCCAATCTCTGCGATTCCTGTCAATTCGCCACTCGCTGTAACCGCACCCAAGACAGCAAAGCTTCCTCACTAAATATTTCCATAGAAACTCCCGTAAATTGGCTGCCAAATCTTGCTATAATCGATGAAATATCTATTTAACTAAAAATTTTACTATCCAAACTCTTTGGATCGTCGCTGGGTGGGGGCGGGTTTATAGATATTGTCGATTTGAATTAAAGATTGTTGGTGAACCCGCCCCTACAGGAATTTATGAAATAACCTATGACAGAATTACTTCAAAACTGGCAAAATCAACCCTTACCCCAACCCCCAGATTGGCTAATCCAAGCTGTCAGAAATCACGCGCCAGAACTTCCGGGAAACTATGCGGCTGCACTTCTCTGGTATAGAGGAATTCAAAACCCCGAAGAAATACCAGGTTTCTTAAATCCCAAACTTTACCAGCCAGCAAGTCCCTTTGAATTCGGACTAGAAATGAATTGGGCGATGACACGAATTCAGCAAGCAAGAAACAATAACGAAAAAATCGCAATTTGGGGAGACTTTGATGCTGATGGCATTACCTCAACCTCTGTTCTGTGGGATGGATTGGGAGAGTTTTTTGCTCAAAATGACCAATTAACTTATTACATTCCTAACCGATTAACTGAATCTCACGGACTTAATATTTCAGGAATAGATGCATTAGCAAAATCTGGAATTAGCTTAATTATTACTTGTGATACAGGCAGTACAAACATCGCCGAAATCGAATATGCCACTAGATTAAACATCGATACAATTATCACTGATCATCATACATTACCAGACGATCGCCCGCCAGCGACAGCAATCATCAATCCCCGCTACTTTGATCCCAACCACCAACTGTTTAACTTGTCGGGCGTTGCGGTAGCTTACAAATTAATCGAAGCACTATATCACACATTGCCGGATATTCCGCAGCGCCCGCTTACGGATTTATTGGAGTTAGTGGCGATCGGCTTAATTGCCGATTTAGTCCAACTTACAGGAGACTGTCGCTACTTAGCACAACTCGGCATCGAACAACTGCAAAAACAAATTGCAAATCCCACTCGTCCGGGAGTTGCTAAATTACTCGAACTATGCAAACGAGCGGGCGATCGCCCAACCGACATTTCCTTCGGCCTCGGCCCCCGAATCAACGCCGTCAGCCGCATCCAAGGCGACGCCAGCTTCTGCGTAGAACTCCTCACCAGCCGCGACAAAAAACGCTGCGAAGAACTAGCAAATTTAACCGAAATTGCCAACACCAGACGCAAATCTTTGCAAAAAGATGTGGCTAAAGATGCAGCCCAAAAATTAGCTAAACTCGACATCTCAACCACCAGCGTGATTGTCCTCAGTGACCCACAATGGCCCGTAGGAGTATTAGGATTAGTTGCGGGACAAATCGCCCAAGAATACGGCCGCCCGGTAATTTTATTCTGCACAGAAGGTAGCGAAGAAATCAAAGAAAGTCTTCCTGACACTCAGCTTATCGATTCTTTCAACCCCGATTCGCAAAAACTTTCCCAATCTAAAATTCCAAATCCCAAATCTAAAATCGCCCGCGGTTCTGCCCGTTCAGCAAATCAAATCGACCTTTATAAATTAGTCAAAGATCAAGCACATTTATTGGATAGATTCGGCGGTCATCCCTTCGCCGCCGGATTGAGTCTCCCTGTTGAAAATATTCCTTTATTTACCGATGCTGTAAATCAGCAACTGCGACAACAATACAGCATAGATAGTTTAACAGCCGCCCCTGTTCAAGCCGACTTAAAAATTACTGTCGCCGAATTAGGCAAACAGTTATTTCAAGAGTTAAAATTGCTCGAACCCTGTGGAATGGGCAACCCCGCACCTAAATTGCTGATTGAAAACTGCTGGTTTAAGAATATCTACAATAGGAATATTAAAGATTCACAAGGAAAAGAAGTAAAGTATATCAAAACTTCTTTTGAAATTTGGGATGAATCTAGCGATCAAGGATTTTCAGGCATTTGGTGGGGACACTATCGAGACGAAGTTCCCGAAGGGCGGTGCGATGCCACTGTTGAACTCGATTTTAATACTTATACATCGGACTATGAAGTGCGGTTGATATCAGTGCATTCCCGCACGGAAGAGGGCAAAATTAATTCCCCAACTAAAATAGATTGGATCTTAGACTGGCGTAATAGAAATAATGATCAAGAGTTGTTAGCGGTTAGCACAAACTTGGAATCTCAAATTTCAGCGGACAATCTAGCTGACAATTCAGGAATGCTCGATCGCGAAAACTCAATTATCCTTAAAGAATGCCCCGCAAGCTGGGACGAATTGCGCGTCTGGTTTCGGCAAGCACAGCAGAAGCAACAAAAACTGGCGATCGCCTATACATTACCGCCATTCGTAGCCCCGCAGCAAATCTGCCAACAGCTAATCGGCATCGCCAAATACCTCAGCCGCACCAACAAACCCGTCACCAGACAGCAACTCCGCCAAAAACTCGCCATCAGCGACACTTCCCTGCAACTAGGGTTTACCACATTAAAACATCTCGGTTTCAAAGTCAATTATCGCGATCGAGCTTTTCACATCACCAGACAACCCGAAACCAGAGAAATCGGAGATCATATCTCCAAAACCTTATTCTCTAGCCCCTCAACCCAATTCTCAGAGCAAAATTCCCCCATCGCCGCCCGTTATGCAGCGCAATTCCTAGCAGCAGTCTCTGAAGAACAATTCCGCAGGAAATATTTTTGTGAAGTACCCATTTCTACCATTGTGTCGATCGCGCGAGAGACCATTTTTCAAGAAGATTATACAGAAAATCCCTTTTAATTGATATCTGCCACAATGATGAAAAACAGGCAAGATGCCTGTTCCACTCATCAAATAACTTTTTTGTCAGGCGAACACGCGAAATCTTAGATGGAGAAGGCTTTCAAACTTTACTGGATTTAAATTGTATATTTCAATCCTCTATTCTCATTCTCCCATTCTCCATTCTCCCCCTCTCCCTCTCTCCCTCGCAGGGCTAATTCCTGACAGGGACGCAACATCTCAGTTGTAAGAAATATCTTAGTTCTCAATTCATCGATAAAATAAGGTATATGGCAATGGGAGTTATCCGTTGCGAGTCACGCCCAAAACTCATAACCTATAACTCACAGCCCAAAACCCAAAACTGCCGAACCCTCAAACTCGATCGCACATCTCCAATATAAAACCCCTATGCTCCTCTGTCCCCGCTGCCAATTTGAAAATCCCGACCCAAACAAGTTTTGTCAACAATGCGGAAATTCCCTAATTTACAAACCTTGCCACGAATGCGGTACCGAAGTCGCTGTTAGCGCCGCATTATGTCAGAATTGCGGAGTCACAACAGGTCAAGTGTGGCGGGCAGTAATCTGCGGTCGATCGAACTTTCCAGTAGTCCAGCTAGACCAGTCAACCATACCATCAGCCGAGATTACACAAAAAACCGACAATTTTTCAGCAACCGCATCGGCCCAAAACCCTCCCAAACCAATCAAAGACGCCATTAAAACAGAAATCACCGCCGATTCTCAACAGGCCGATGCCGCCGAATGCAGCAGCCCAGAAATTGACATTGTGGTTGGCGTAGGGGCGATCGCGCCAGAATCATTTCAAACAGACCAAAAAATCTCTACTACAGCGCCAGAGCGCGAAATAACCCCATCTGACAACAATTTCACAACCGCACCACAGCCTGAAGCAAGGCAGGAACCAACAGACAGCCCCGACGACGCATCTCCCCAATCCCCAGAAATCCCCGTCTCCAATGCCGAATATTTAATTTCTTCCCAGCCAGCAGGAGCTTATTTAGACAGCCAGCAGCGCTACCAACTCCTAGAAACCCTGCCCGCAAGAAAACCCTCAGACACAGTAGCAGTAACAGTATTGGACTGTCAGCCGCTGCAAATGTCACCCCTCAAAGCAATGCTAGCAGCCAAAGGAGCCAGCGTCGCCCAACGCACATCCCCTTACACCGCAGCCATCAAACCCGGAGAAAATGCCACCAATTCTGCTTTAGCAGAGCTTTGCCAAGGCATAGCTGAACCTTATCTAGCACTCCGGTGGCAATTTTCTCACAACCTGCCAGTCATTCACGATAGCTGGTCAGACAACGAACAGGCAGTGCTGCTGCTAGAAGATTGTTCGCAATGGCCACTGCTGGTAGAACGGTGGAGTCAACCCGAAACTTCCACCCAGCAAATCTTATACTGGCTGCACGAAATGACAGAACTCTGGGCAGCCCTAGAACCCTGGCGCTGCCGGCAAAGCTTGTTGGAACTGACAAATTTGCGAGTCAACCCCGACTCTTCCTTTTCTTTGGCCTCTTTACGAATGCAGCGTCTGTATCCAGAACCCGCCGGCTCAAACCTGCAACTGGTAGATTTGGGGCAACTGTGGCAGGTGATATTTAACCATTCCGATCGCACTCAGTTTGGCGCATTGCTCGAACTATTGCAACAAATGTATAGAGGCGAGATTAGCACAATAGAAGAATTGCGATCGCGCCTAGAAACCGTTCCCCTCGAACTTCAACCCGCACCTCCACCAACCTTAACCCCCACCCGTTTCCAAAATCACATCCCCGACAACTCGCCCCCCGAAGTTGTTGGCGAAGTCTTAACCCAGCCCATGCCAGTCCAGATTTACTGCTTAGAAGATGCAGGCCTCACCGATGTCGGCCGCACCCGCGACCACAACGAAGACTTCTTCAGCATCTGGACTCAGATTAACAAACTCGAAACCTCCTTCGGTCGAATCTTTCAAACCAAAGGGCTTTACATTCTTTGCGACGGCATGGGCGGACACGACAGCGGAGAAGTAGCCAGCCAACTAGCCGCTGAGACCCTCAGAGAATTCTTTCAAACCAGTTGGCAAAATCAACTCCCCCAGGCCGACACCATCCGCGAAGGAGTCCTACTAGCCAACAAAGCCATCTTTGAAATCAATCAAAAGGACGGCCGTTCCGGCAGCGCCCGCATGGGTACAACCCTAGTCGTAGTCTTAGTTCAAGACACCAAATTCGCCGTGGCCCACGTCGGCGACAGCCGCCTCTACCGACTCCGCAAGGGACAGACACTAGAAAAAATCACCTCAGACCACGAAGTAGGGCAACGCGAAATTAAGCGCGGGGTTGACGCGGAAACTGCTTATTCTCGTCCCGACGCCTATCAACTAACTCAAGCCCTCGGCCCGCGAGACGGTAATTTTCTCAAGCCTGACGTGCAGTTTTTAGACTTGTGCGAAGATACTTTATTGATTTTGGCATCCGACGGTCTGACAGATAATGATTTGTTGGAAACTCACTGGCGGAACACTCTCGAACCTCTGTTCAATCCCCAAGCTAATCTCGACCAGGGAGTTGCTGAGTTGATTGAACTGGCTAACAAACGCAACGGTCACGACAATATCACGGCAATTATCATTCGGGCGCAGGTAGGCCCATTTCGATTTTAAATTTTGGCTGCTGTCAACGGTTCCAAAGCAGCGCCCTGGCCGGCTAGGTTAAAACTGTAATTGTTGGGGGTTCGGGAACAGCAACGGCCTTTTCCGGGCAAGGCTTGACTTTCTGTCCTGTTACCGAGAAAAATGGGTTTAAAGCCTCCTCCTTTGAGGGGGAAATAAAACAAAATTATTCATTGTTTCAATTTTCTTCCTTTTAGCCAGAGGTAACAGTTAACTGTCAACCCTTCGACATATCCATCATCAAAAACTTGTGGCGCTGGCGGTAACAAGCAACCAATGCCAAAAAAACGAGTTTGTGATTGTGAGTCTGACCATCTCTCGATCGGGACTTAAACGCAGCAATGATTCGAGCTCTAATTCCCGTTATCGGTGAGTTTGGCTCGTCAAGGATACGCCGTCCTGAATTCCCGCCTGTAAACTAGAAGCAACCGACTCCCTAGAAAGAAGCAGGAAATAAGTTTCAAATCTGTCCTTGATATCAGTCTTGTCCACGTTATATAAATCTTACCGGGCAGAATTAATCCTATGAATCGAAAATGCTGCTGACTCTTTTAGATCCAGAAAAACAGACCCCCCTGCAACAGTGGAGTTTCGAGAGCGAGTCCATTGTCCGCATCGGCCGCTCTCCTGAAAATCACGTTGTGATCCCCAATGCTCTTGTGTCGCGTGAACACCTGGAATTGCAAAGACTTAAAAGCGGCACCGACAGTCAGTGGTATTTAGTCAATTCGGGGACAAATGGCACTTTTGTTAACGGTATTCTCATGTCTCAGGGTTGGATAGCCGACGGTGCCCTGATCCAGTTGGCGCGGGGCGGCCCAACTCTGCATTTCCAAGCTGTCACGATTGAACTCGGCGGCAAAATTGAAGCGATCCCTACCTTCAGCCCCGCGATGCCACGGTGTACCCACGCGGGAAATCCGCCGGGGAATTTATTCTGCATCCACTGTGGTGAACCGATTAAAGTCGATCGCACAATCCGCCACTACCAAGTGCTGCGAACTTTGGGCCAAGGCGGTATGGGGACAACGACTTTAGCCTGGGATCGAGAAAAAGCCAAAGCTCAACAACCCGGAAGTTCCCCCGCAGCTTCTTTGGTAGTCCTTAAGGAAATGAACGCTGACATGGCTCAAATAGTCAAAGCTCAAGAACTGTTTGAACGTGAAGCTAAGACCCTCAAAGCGCTGCACCATCCGGGAATTCCTCAGTTTTTCGACTTTTTTGTCGAAGGGGGGAAAAAATATTTGGTAATGGAAATGCTTCACGGCGAGGATTTAGAAAAACGCATCTACAACCGCGGCCCTGTTGCTCCCAAACAGGCGATCGAGTGGATGATCCAAACCTGTGAAATTTTGGACTACATTCACTCTCAAAAACCCCCGATCGTCCACCGGGATATTAAACCTGCTAATTTGCTAGTGAGGCACCGCGACAATGGCATTACAGTGCTGGATTTTGGCGCCGTTAAAGAAATCGGCACTCCTCCGGGCACTCGCATCGGCGTGGAAGGCTACACCGCACCAGAACAAGACCGGGGACAGCCTCTCCCTCAGTCGGATTTATATGCGATCGGGCCTACTTTGATTTTTTTGCTGACGGCGGAAAGCCCTCAAAAGTTTTACGGAAAAATCCCTAGAGGTTACGGGTTTAAGCTCGAAAATATTCCGACGATCGCCCCGAAGTTGCGGGAGGTCATTTTGCGAACCACAGCAGCTAAGCCTGGCGATCGTTTTCAAACTGCTCAACAATTAGCTAGAGCTTTAGCAGCTTGCCTCTAAAAGAAGTCATTAGTCATTGGTCATTAGTCATTAGTTAGGAGTCCTGCCGTCAACCGAACGACCGGCTTTCGGGCAAGCTGTTATCTGTCAACCGAACGACGGAGCTCACGGCAAGCTGTCAACCGTCAACTGTCAACCGTCAACTGTCAACTGTCAACTGTTATTCCTCGTCCCAAGCTTCTACAGCTATCAACTCGCTAACGGGGTCTTGCATAGAAAAATCAAACTCTAGGAGTTGCTGTTTCCAGTAAGGCCATTCGTCCCCATAAAGCAGAGCGATTTTCCAAATACTGTCTGTCGGCTTGATAATGTCAGACGTGACGAGAGAATGCACCTGACGCTGGAACTTAACCATCGGCTGTATAACCTGCTGGCTCATAATACCTCTTAAATTGTTTAAATCTTGTGTAATTACCACTTCCCAGCGCACACTTTTTACCGCAGTTTCGCCAAGAACCGTCTAGCCAAGATACGTGTAGATTTTTGTCGGGAAGCTACATATTCAACTTGTATCTTAACACAGTTCATTTTGACAAGGGCCTATAAGCAAGACTGAAGAGTCAAGACCGACTTCAAAGAATTAATCATCTTTTAAATGTCGCGCTATATGCTGTCGATCAGCAGTGGGAGGTTTGCCGCTTCGATTATTTCCACATGATAGCAGATGCAACGGCTGCGATCGGCTTTTTTTGACAAGGCTTAGTTGGCGACAAACTGCAATTACTGGTCTTTCGCTGTTACAGCCTAATTTCCGCTTTCGGGCGAGTAAACCCCACCTGTTGCCACTTTGACGCTAGCTGGTCTGTGAGAGTGGCGTTTGAGCTAGATAAACTCATTATAGCTGCTCTACCAAACTTGGTTAAACTTGATCTTTGTTTCACCATTCAACTAGAAGTAATTCCCGAAGGTCTGCTTCCTGTCTCAATCAGCAGGAGTCGGCTCCTACTTGTTCACAGGCGTAGATTCGAGTGGAGCAACACCCTATGCGTTGCCCGCTTATAACTATTGCTTTTGAAGCTTTTAGCTATTGTTCAACCATTATTTTCAACCAATTTAACGAATCGTGGTATTCCGTTCGACCTTTTTGCAGGCTGGTCAGTTCTGAATTGACTGCGGTTTACTTTTTGAAAATATTTTAAGCCTTGGTTCCCGGCATTATGTTTAAGCTAGCAGATAATTACCAACCTGTCAATACCCTCGTTATCGATAGCTATGATTGACACTCAAGCGGGTTAAAACCACGCTCGATTCTTAATTCAGCGACTGACCTTTAAGCGTTACGTCATGAAAGGCAATACTCAGACCTTTTAACCGTAGAATCCTACCAATTAACGAGCCTGATTCGCAGCCACCCGTCTTGGGTTTATCTCCAAAAGCATACTAGGATATTGACAAGAAGAGTTTGGGTATGCCCTACCCTACTTAACAAAAAGGAAATTATTTTGTTTACTGGATTCAGGACTGTTTTGTTTAGTCCCCGACTGTTTATAGAGTTATCGTCGCTCTTTGTCCCCTGGTTTATGCCTAAAAGTGTGTCTTAGTTTATGTTTCACTTCGGGCAAAGGAGTTTAACCTTGACTATTATAGTGTAACACAATTAATGAAATTTCCCGTAGTTTTAGGAATAAATTTAAGAAAAATTGAAGGGGACTGAAGTCCCTCGCCTCGCTTTCATCGAGCGGACTAAAGTCACGCTCGCTTTCCGCATTCCGCTATCTTCTTTGTAACTTTAGTCAAGTATTGGGCGATGTAGTCAAACTCTAGTGACTGCAAAGGTGGTCAAAAATTGTTGGATACTGTTGATCGGAATCCCCGCGACTGTCGATCGAACATTCTAGCTGGCCCACGCAGGCGCGCGCAAATTCCAAACCCATCGTCCTGATGCACTAAATCTCAAATCTCAAATCTAAAATTGTATGACTTGGACAAGGCGACACATTCTCACTCTAGCTGATTTTACCTCCGACGAATACGACACGGTGCTGCAAACTGCCGCCAGTTTTCGGGAAGTGCTCGGCCGCCGCACCAAGAAAGTGCCGGCTTTGCAGGGTCAAGTAGTCGCGAATTTGTTTTTTGAACCTTCTACCCGGACTCGCAACAGTTTTGAGTTGGCGGCGAAGCGACTGTCGGCCGATACCCTGAATTTTACACCGGGAAGTTCTTCTCTGACCAAGGGGGAGACTATTCTGGATACCGCTAAGACTTATCTGGCGATGGGAACGGATTTGATGGTAATCCGGCACGAACAAGCTGGAGTTCCCAGTACAATTGCTTCGGAAATGGATAGATTGGGTTCGAGAGTCAGCGTTCTGAATGCTGGAGACGGTCAGCACGAACACCCGTCGCAAGGTTTGCTAGACTTATTTACTATTTGTTCTTTGTTAGATGCCGAACGTCCACGCCTAGAACTTTTAGCGGGCAAAAAAATTGCTGTGGTGGGGGATATTTTGCATTCGCGGGTGGCGAGGTCGAATATTTGGAGTCTCACGGCTTCCGGGGCTGAGGTTCATTTGGCCGGGCCGCCGACTTTGCTGCCGCTGTTGTTTGCTGAGTGTGGCGATGGTAGGGAAGGTAAGTTATTTTTGCACTGGCAGCTTGAACCTGCTTTGGCTGATGCTGATTTTGTGATGACTTTGCGGCTACAAAAGGAACGGATGAGCCAGCATTTGCTGCCGAGTTTACGAGAGTATCATGCTTTGTATGGGGTGACGCGCGATCGGCTGAAACTCTGCAAACCGGATGTAAAGGTTTTGCACCCAGGCCCGGTCAACCGCGGCGTGGAAATTAGCTCAGATTTGATGGACGATCCCCAATTTAGCTTGATTTCTCAGCAAGTTACCAGCGGCGTGGCGGTGCGGATGGCTTTACTGTATCTGATCGGCGGCGGTAAAGTTTAGCTTGTGGGCTGTTAGTGATTAATTTCGGAGCTTTGATGATTCTCAGGAGCGATCGCCTCTTTAAAATATAATCGTTACCCGGGCCGAGCGGGTAACGATTAAAATTCTTTCTAGAAAATGTAAATTACTCTAGTTAAGAATTAGTTGATCCAGGCAGTAGAAACCCAGCCGCCGCCTTTTAGTTGGGCCCAGCCGCGTCTGTAACGACCTGTCAATCCTACGTTATCTCCATTGTATAACTTGCCGATGACACGAGCGCAGCCATTGGGGCGGTGGCGGATATTCAGACGGCCGCCATTGGTGGCAACTTCGCCGTAGCTGTTATGGCCGTGATGACCGCCGCCGCAGCGCTTGTAGTGGCAACTTGCCTGCGCTTCGCCACTGACACTCAGAACAGACAGGGCTACTGCCAGACCTGCAACGCCTATTACGGCAGATTTAGGAATTTTAAATTCCAGTTGGAGCTCGGACTCGGGAGATTCATAAGCAACAAAAGAGTGGCTCAATGCTAGTGCTTCCATAGTTTCCTCGTGATTATGATTAACGTTTTTTGGTGCAGACTCAGTTGATACTCCCCATGCCTAAAGGCGAAGGGATTCTTGAGGAATCCGAATCTGGATTTTCAAAGGCGCTATCAAATCGCCCCTACCCACTCAGTTTAGATTTCTCCAAACATTGTGTATACGTTGTTGTTTTTTTGACGCTTTCAGACCATCGCTAGCCAACAGATATGGTACGCTCTACAACCTGCCATTATTTGCCTTTTAACTATTCCGAATCTTCTTGCGTCGGATATGTCAGTTGCCGGAATTTTTCCGTACTAGGATGTTTCAACACGTAGATGGTTTCTCCTACTTGCTTTGGTGACTTTAACACAACTATTTCGATTATTGTGTAAAGAAATATTCAAGGCGTTGAAACCGCAGCCTACTTTTCCCCGTGTCGGTAGCCCCGGGTTTGCGTCTTGTTCTTTGGTCAGAACAGGCACAAGAGGTTGTTACCGTTTTCCTTTTGCCGAGTATCGGCCAATTCGGCTGAACTCTGCACAGATACATGATGTCATCTAAGTAGCTTTCTGGATCAAAAAATAAATAAAGTTTACATTCTCTGCTGAAAATTTGGATTACGCCGATCGCGATCAGGGTAGAATTCAACTTAACGGTTTCATTCAAAAGGGAGCGCAGTCATTGCTTGGGGTTTGAGATTGCTTGCAGCGAGTTGGGCATGATACTACTGATTTTGGTGTGCTTACTGATTGAGTTGCTACAGCCCGATCGACTATTCGATCGCACAAGTCTCCTACTTAGTCATCTTCCAGCACTGTCTTAATTTTGTTCATGGGAGACATATCTTACCTGATCGCAGTGTTACAACGGTTCGGGGCAATCGACATCTCGCTAAAGATTGACTTTGATGTATCCCTGATCAGGATGCAAGATCGATCGCTCGCGACTTGATTTGTGTCAAGATCGATCGAGTACGACCGCACCATTTCTTTCGCAATGAACTATAGCGCTGCACTTTCGATCGGCACAATTCCTGAACGCAATACTCAAGACAGTTTTGCCATTACCTTAGCCCCTTTGTCTGTGGAGGAAATCTACACTTTGGCAGATGACGCGGCCAACGGAGCCGTGGTAATGATGAGCGGTACTGTCCGCAACCAAACTGACGGTCAAGCTGTAGTTTCCCTAGAATATCAAGCCTACGAACCGATGGCCGTGCGAGTATTCCAGCAAATCGCTACAGAAATCCGCCGCCAGTGGGTCGATATCAATCGGGTCGTGATTCACCACCGCGTCGGACACTTGCAGGTGGGGGAAATTAGCGTAGTGGTGGCTGTGGGCTGTCCCCACCGGGGCGAAGCCTTTGCAGCTTGCCAGTACGCAATAGATACGCTCAAACACAATGTACCGATTTGGAAAAAGGAACATTGGGCCGACGGTTCAAGCAGTTGGGTTAGTATTGGAGCGTGCGAAGTTGTTGGGCATTAGTCAGAAGCCGATCGCAGTTTCCGAGTCCAGGAACCAATCGCGATCGGGCTGCGTCAAACACAATGGAATGTTCGATGAGCCAATTCCACCCATGAGCGAATTTATTTCCCTGTCCTGGTCTGCGGTTGTGGCGACCGTTCAAAGAGTGCAATTGCCAGCCGAAAAACTCTCTAATTATGACTTGGTGTTGCGGTGTCAGGAAGGAAATAGACCTGAAAGCGCTGCTTTTTCAGAACTGTTAAAGCGGTATCAGTCGCACGTAGACAGGGTTCTATATCACTTGGCCCCTGACTGGCAAGACCGAGCAGACTTGGCTCAGGAAGTCTGGATTCGAGTCTATCGGAATATTAACCGCTTGCAAGAGCCTGTTAAATTTCGGGGCTGGTTGAGCCGCATCGCGACTAATTTGTTTTACGATGAGTTGCGGAAGCGCAAGCGAGTTCGCACTCCGTTGTCGCTGGACGTACCCCGTGCTCTGGAAGATGGGGAGATTGATTGGGAAATTGCGGCCGACAGTCCGGGGCCTGATGAAGATTTGACGACTAGGGAATTTTACGACGAGTTGCGATCGGCAATCGCCGATTTGCCGGAAGTTTTCCGCACGACTATTGTTTTGAGAGAAATTGAAGGTTTAGCCTATGAGGAAATAGCGGAAATAACCGGAGTTTCTCTGGGAACGGTCAAGTCGAGAATTGCTAGAGCTCGCCAAAGATTGCAGTTGCAATTGCAAAAATATCTCGACGGTCATTAACAAGAATGATTCCCGATGCGTGGTGGCGGAAGATTTGATGAAATTTGCTGTGACATCAAAAATTCTATTTTACAATATAAATAAGCAGTAAATCATCCTAATAGCGAGCGCGTGCTTCCCCAATTAGAGCAAGTGGTGTGAAATATGAATTACAAATTTGAATCGGATAAAAATCAGAATCAGCAAGGTATCGGGGATTCACTCGCCCAAAATCAAGCTAACAACAATTATCCCCAGGGGACTGTGACTACTATGATGCGCGATCGCTTTGAATTGCTGAGTGCCTACATCGACGGCGAAGTTACGGCGGCGGAACGTCGGCAAGTTGAGGAATGGCTGACAAATGACCCCACTACGAAGCGTTTGTACTCGCGACTGATGATGATGCAGCAGGGCTTTCAGTCAATGCCGGTGTCTGCTGCGGAACAATCTGCACAGGAGTTGGCGGCGAAGGTTTTGCAGCGGGTGGAACGCAAGACGAAACGGACTTGGGTTTTGGGTGGAGGTGCGATCGCAGCTTTGTTGATTGCGGCGGTGTCTGGTGTCGCTGGCGGCCGCCAATTGTTTGCTCCTCAGTTTGCTGCATCGCCTGTTCCTGCTGAATCTGATGGTTTGATTGTGGCTTTGAATGAGCCTGTGATGGAGATTGTTAATCCCAATGATTTGATGCTTGGGGTGAATGCACCGGTGATGGATATTCCGAAAGTTGGTGTAGCAAGCCCTCACAAGTCATTGCCAAAGGCGCAGTAGCATTTATTTCTGTTTTGAGCAGTAACCGAAAATCAGAATACCGGGCTGTTATAGAACCCATTTGAGATCTATTCCAGACTGATTACCAGAACTAGGTTTCAGCAGAATTCTAGATTTAGGCTAGAATGGTTCCCCTGTAAGGATTTTACAAAAGATGTCAAATGGGTTCTATAAGAGCCCATCCCACAAAAAGTTTTTTCTCTGGTGGGATGGGTTCTTATAGCCCGTCCGAAAATTTGATTAAAAAGACTTTTGCAAAAACTCTAATTTGACATACTCCCCGCCGTAGAACGGACGGGGATTTGGTTCATCGCAACTTGCGACCATTGTCGTCTTACTGTCGCTCCCCGTCCGTTTAAAGTCTCCCCATGCCCTTCAGGGCGACTACAATCAAAGAATTTGATTGTTGAAGTTATTAGAACACAAGTTTTGGGAAAGCCGTCGTAGAACGACGGGGCTTTAAACCCAATTTTTTGGTAATAAAATCAGTATTTCCTCCTTACCAGGAAGAGCCTGGTAACGCAGATCTGGAGGAAGAGCCTCTTTTCCCCTCGGCACTTCTGGGAGAGGAATTTGGATCAGAGGTGTTTAAGTTATTAAATTTTCATTCCTTAATTCTTGCTAGTCCCTCCTCAGAGGCTTTGAGGCTGGTCATTATATAATTTACTTATTTATTTGTCAATGTCAGTTTTCGATCAGTTTAGCGATCGCAAACTAAGTTTGTCAAAACGTGAGCAACCAAGACAAAATGATAAGGACAACAACGGGATCATCTCTCTGGAGTGTAAAAAGCTTTTTCACAGAGGGCAAGTGTCCCGCACAGCACAGGCTATAGCTCCGAGGGCCATCTCATTTTTTGTAGGAGCCTTGTGGCAAGAGTGGTTGCCCTGGATAGGAGAGGGTCGGCACGGGGCACGATCTTACAAAATCATGATTTTCCTGAGAATGAAATAGCCCTGCTATAGATCCCAGATGGGTTTTATATCTCTAGCGAGATCTGGCGATCGCACGGAGTGTGAAATAATGCCACTCCCTTTTTAGGTAAAAAAGTACACATTAAAATGACAAAGGATAGCACAATGAAAAATAACTTTGATGAAATCCCATCAGGCGGAATAGGTATAAAAGTCATTGGCAAAATTGCCGATGAGCTAAGCTATACCCGCACTTTTGACAGCCGAAACTGTCTGTTAATTGTGAAAAAATATCAGCCCAAACCCAGCACTGAAACTTATTTTTTTAAGCAGCAAATAGATGTTTTAAAAAGCTTGAATTTTCTGCAAAAGCAACGAGATAGCCAATCAGATCAGCCACTTAAAAAAATCAGCTTAAAAGTAAATTCTGATATCAAGGCTGTGGCTCAAGTCTTAGAGTGGGTCGATGCAGTTTTTGAGAATCTACCTATTCCCGAAACAGTTTTTTGCGAATTTAAGCTCGTCAGCATCGAAGGGTTCACAAATGCTGTTCGCCATGCTCATAAAGATCTGCCATTGGCAACTCCAATTGATCTGGAAATAACAATTTTTCCATCACACCTAGAAATAAAAATTTGGGATTATGGTAAACCCTTTGATTTGAAATCTAAGTTGCAAGAAGACTTGGCAGAAACAAGTCCATTTGCTTGGGACGAGCTGGAATTTACGCTTCACTAAAACATGGCTTTACCACGGGTGGTAACAAACCGATTTTTTCAAGAGAATCCTTCGCTATAATTGCCGATTGTTTGAAAAATCCGGTTTCTTTGGTCTATATGTAAGGTCTGAATTGACACTAGGAAAAAATAGTTTTGCCATGACTACTAATACTGCTGCTAAAAATCTAGTTGTGGATGACCCACCACCGATCCGCAATCTAGTTCATCGCTTTTTAAACCAGAGATATCAAGTAGATTCGGCAGCAGATGGCGACACAGCTTTAGCCGTATTTGAGGGATTCAAGCCGATGGTAGTAATTCTCGATTGGAATTTTCCTAATACTACTGGCTATCACCTTTGTCGGGAAATGCAGCGCCGTACTAATGTTTTTGTGGTCATCCTAAGCAGTCGTACAGACGAAGCTGATAAAATTAAAGTCCTCTCCGCAGGTGCTGATGATTATATCTGCAAACCATTTGGTCTGGCGCAATTGGCAATTCGGATCGAAGTTGTGTTGAGACGCATAAGGTGTGTGACTCCATCTCGTATGGTATTCGATCGATTTGCGATCGATCCAGCGAGTCTGAAAGTAACATTGAACGACAAAATTATCAAATTAACAGCGTTGTAATTTAATATTTTGTATTTTTTGGCAAATCATTCTGGTCAAGCTTGGAGTCGCCAACAGCTAATCGAAAAAATCTGGGGTTGGAACTGCAACGACACAGGAGAAGAGAAAATTGTTAGCGTACATATCGGTCAGATTCGCAAGAAAATGATTGAAGTTGATGCTACAGGATCGCAGTTTATTAAAACTATTCGGGGTTTCGGTTACAGGTTCGATTCGCCCTCGCGCACGACAATGGCACTTTAGTAAGCTCATGGGCATTAACGACTTATTTTGTGAAAAACCGATTTTCCCACGTCCCATCGGGCAGCCAGATGCCTCCGAGAGAACGAACGCGATCGGGTAACATAAAGTATGTCCAAGCCGTGCCTAAGGGTTTGAGTTGTCGATCGCAAATTTCCACTTCTTCCCGCTGATATTCGTTTTGTGCAGGTTCCCGCAGCGGATCGTAGTCTTCCAGTCGGTCTAAATCGTCCAAAATAGCGGAATTTGCAAAACAGAGGAGAAAACCGCAGACGATGCCCTCTCCGGCCACCATCGCAGGATAGCCGATCGGCAGTGCAAAAAGTTGGCCACGGGCGATCGCAGGCAAAGCATCCACAACCTTTCCCTCGCAGTAGCGCCGGTAGTTGCACTCCCTCGGTTTGAGAGTGCCGTAGACAAAGACTTTCATCGAGTAGGGCCTAACCGCTAGTTTTTGCTAACATAGATGGCTAAGCTAATAGTTTAAGTCTCGCGGGCGATCGCGACCGCAATCTTGATAAATTTCGTTGTTTACCCTTCCTTATAATTCATGACTCTAGCAGTTAGTTTTATGGCTTTTGGACTTCGGCCTTTGTACTTGAGCTCTTTTTTGCCCGACTTGCCCCTGGACGGCTTGTTTTCGACTCAAGGGATTATGGTGATGCTGCTGGCCGCCTATGCGGGGGCGATGTGGATGTTTCTCACCAGTGCTCCCAAAGTACACACGGTGATGGTATCGGATCTCGGACAAGCCAGGGAGTTCTATGAAGGTATGCTAAACCTCCCCGTTGCAGAAGTGCCACTGCATTACTACTACAATTACGAGCAAACCTTGGGGACAACTGGTATCGATCCCCTGTATTTGTCGCCGAATGTCGGCAGGGGAACGAGCTCTCAAACGATGGGGAGTCCCGAGGGTTTGTGGTATCAGTTGATGAAAAATACCCAACTCCACATTATTAGCGGGGCTGGTGTAGGGGAAAAAAATCGCGAACGTCACGTTTGTTTCGATCGCGATTGTTTGGATCAGCTATTGATGAGGGTACAAACTCGCGGTATTAGTTATAAAATTCGCCGAGAAAAGCCGCTTAATTTTTTGGTCAAGGATTATGACGGCCGCGTGATTGAAATGGCTGAGGTTAGTAATTAGTTTGATTCGGCGGTTGAGACTCAGTTGAGACTCGGCGGTTGAAACCGCGACTATACAAACGATGTCCGCCTCCGCGGACTGAATAAAAAAACGTAATTTTAACCGTCTGTATTCAACCCGCGGAGGCGGGTTTTGTCTGTGTCGTCGCGGTTTCAACCGCCCGGTCTTCTTCAACCCGCGGAGGCGGGTTTTGTCTGTGTCGCCGCGGTTTCAACCGCCCGGTCTTCTTCAACCCGCGGAGGCGGGTTTTGTCTGTGTCGCCGCGGTTTCCAACCGCCCGGTATTCTGGATTTCTAGTTTCTCAATTAATCTTGGCTTCAACGCTGGATTTTTCCGAGGCTACTTTAACCTCTGAAATCGCCTTGCGACTAAAGATTTGGAAATACAAAGAAACAAAGAATTCTTTAACTGGAAAAACGATCAAAGTTAAAGGATTAATTGTGACGATGATATTGCGGACATCGGCTTTAGCTTGTTTGACAATTTGCTGCGCTACCCAGTCTGGAGACATAATGCCGATCGGGTTTAGATTGCTTTTAAACGGCCCTAAAATCAGTTTGCGAACGATACAGGGCGCATCCAGCCGTCGCAGGGTGACTAAATCTCCCAGAGCACGTTTGCTGAGTTCGTACAGGGGACTGACAGCGGGAATCACTTCTGCTTCGGAAGTATTGATCCAGACTTCTTTACAAGCGATGTTTTCGTTAGTTCGGACTGTTAAGAAAAAGAGTTCCATCAGTCGCCACGCCGAAAAAGTGTTAATTTCGTATGAATTTGCGATCGCCTCTCCGGTTCTTTCTCCCTGTACGTTGATCCCGTGATTGATGACGAGAATATCGATTTTTTCTAACAATTGAGCTAAATCTGCCTCTTGGCCAGCGTGCCAAATTACAGTTTTTACAGGCAAAATCTCGCCGCCTACATTCAAAGTAATTTTCTCATTTCCAGAGGAGAGGGCGATAACTTTTGCACCAGCTTTGTGCAGGTGTTTGAGAAGCAAACGCCCTAAAGTTCCCGATGCACCGGTGACGGCTACAGTTTTGCCTTTAAGAGAAAGTGCTGTTCCCATAAGTTTATCTATTAAGGTGAAAGTACCGCAATAGTAAGCATTTTGATTGTCAAAGTGATGCCGCCAATGATAAGGTTTATTAACGAACCAGTTGCCGGGGATAGTCTGGAATTCTCCCGGTTGGTGGGTGATGTCGGTTAATTCGTCTGCACCTTTAATGCCACACGCGCGGGCGATCGCGCTCAACAAAAAGCCTAAAGTATAAATACAACCGGCTGCTGCGCCCCAGTGATATGCCGGCAGCCAAAAATACGCTAAAACCCACAGCAACAAGCCTAAAACCAACATCGCCGCAGCTTCTGGCACATCGTGACGCCAGTGTGCTTGCTTGTAAATTGTCTCGCTGACAGCGGTCAAATTCGGGCGGAAAACGCGGTGATGCCAATTGTGCAGCTTTTGCAAAGGCGGCACATAATGAGACGCGACGTGATAAAAGTCTCGGATGATTTCTGCCCAGCAGACAGAAGCTATTCCCACAGCGCCGACTATCCAGTAATTTACCATACTCACAGAAGTTACAAATTTAAGATATTATATCATGTTATGTCATAAAAAAGGTTTGTAGTGAGGACTTTAGTCCTCTGATTGATGCGGACTAAAGTCCTCACTACAAACCTTCTTGATTGTGGTGGTTTTCTTGGAATATGATATGAAATATTGTCATTTTTTAATAATAAATGAAAATGATTTTTCTTGCTAGTCGGGTAATTGACTCAGCCGTTTTAAAATCTGCAAAACGCGGTACAACTCATTGCCAGGATTGGAAATAACAAATTCAGCAGAGCGGGCATACTGGGGAGTTTCCCCTCTGACTAACTTGACAAAACTAAAGTTAGCACC
The DNA here is from genome assembly GCF_036705955.1 of Microcoleus sp. A6-C6. Taxonomy (NCBI): domain Bacteria; kingdom Bacillati; phylum Cyanobacteriota; class Cyanophyceae; order Oscillatoriales; family Microcoleaceae; genus Microcoleus; species Microcoleus sp. A6-C6. The sequence goes on from NZ_JAUBVR010000023.1 coordinate 29,408, forward strand.
TGTGGAAATCATGCCAAAAGTAGGAGTTTCGGGATCGGGATCTGCGAGCATATATGTCAGGAGTTGGGCAAGTGCTTCGTCAGTTGAAAACGAAAGTTGTTTGGATTCAATTACTGTCACCCACAAGTTTGCTTTCATAATTAGGATATCTATCCTGCCTTCGATGATTCTGCCTTCGTCTTCTTCTTGAATCGCGATCGATTTTTCGGCTTTGACTTGAAAAGGAGACTCATACAGACCGGCAATAAACAAAATGGGGCTGATGATTGTTAGCTTGACTGCATTTTCCAATACAGGCGGGGTGTCTACCAAGTTGAAGTATATGTCTTGAACGCGATCGAGCAATTCTTTCTCGAAATCAGTTACTTCCGGCAAGTTTTCTTGCCATTCTGGGAAGAAATCAGCTTGACGAACTCGCTGCAATCCGAAGTTATCGATTAAATAGCGGAGGTTGATGTCTCTTGCTTGTAGTTTTTGCATTATGATTATTAATAAGGGCTTTTATGGCTATTAATAAGTTTAGCATAATTTTGATTTTTAACCGCAGATGAACGCAGATGAAATGCAGATGAAATGCAGATAAAGGAGATTTGGCTGAGATGTCTGTTTATGGGGATTTTTGTTCGCCATTTTGCTGTTTTTGGGCTGCTTGCATTTGCAGCAATTGCGGCACGGTGACAAAACGGTATCCCTGCTGTTTGAGTTTGGGAATAATTGCCGACACGGCCTCGATTGTTTGCTGGCGATCGCCCCCGCCGTCGTGCAACAATACGATCGCCCCCGATGTCGCTTGAGACAGCACACTGCGGGTTATAGCAGCCGCCGGAGGTTGCAAATAGTCTTTAGGGTCGATCGACCACATGACAACTACATAATTTGTCTTTTTGGCATAATCTGCAAAACCGTTACTTAAACGGCCGCCTGGAGGACGAAATAACAAACTTTTTGCCCCACTCGATCGATAAATGTGCACCCCAGTATTATCTATTTCATCCGATGCTGTTTTCTCAGTAACATTATGATAAAAGTGATGCCATGTATGATTGCCGATCGCATTTCCCGCTTTTACTACTCGCTTCGCAATTTCAGGATTTTCTCGCAAATTTGCACCCAAACAAAAAAATGTAGCTACCACATTATGTTTCTGCAAAACTGCTAATATTTTCAAAGTTTCCGCAGTTGGCCCATCGTCAAATGTCAGCGCGATAACTTTTGAGTTGCTGATACTTGCTTTATAAACAATCTGGCTGCGAAATTGCGTCGGCGGTGCGAATATTAAAGGTTTATCGGCGGGTTTCGGAGTCGGAGTGGTGGCGGGAGAAGGCTGTATTTGGGGTTTTGGCGGTTTCAGGAGGTTTGGCGGGAAATTGTCTAAAGGGGGGATTTGGGCGAGGGAATTGGAATTACCAGTTTGTCGATTTTCTGAAAATAGCAAAATTAGGGCGATCATTACGATCAATATAATACTTTGAATCGCTAATTTTTTAGTAAATTTCGTATTCATTAACTGTAATATTTTCTGTTAACGATATAACGATAGCTTACAACTTTGCCTAAAATTAGATAAAATTCAAGATAGCAACGCATAACAACAGGAGAAAAGCCATGATTGCTCCGGCAAATCTCAGCCGCATCACGATTCCCCCTCTGGAAAATGGCGATTTGCTCAGCCGTGCAGAATTCGAGCGGCGCTATACAGCCATGCCCGCACTCAAAAAAGCAGAATTGATTGAAGGAATTGTTTATATGGCTTCACCCTTACGCTTTGAACCCCACACCGAGCCCCATGCTCGTCTCATTACTTGTCTTGGCTTCTATGTTGCTTTTACCGCGCATACTCGGATCGGCGATAATCCTACCGTGCGTCTCGATTTAGATAACGAGCCTCAACCCGATGCTGTACTGCTAATTGATTCCCGACATGGGGGTCAAACTTTTCTTAGCGATGATGGCTATATTGAAGGTGCACCCGAATTTGTTGCCGAAATTTCTGCAAGTACCGCGACGATCGATCTGCGGGACAAAAAACGAGTTTACCGCCGCAATGGAGTCAAAGAATATCTCGTTTGGCAAGTCATGAATCGCCGGATCGATTGGTTTTCCTTGCAGGAAGAAGAATATATATCTCTACTCCCCGATGCTGAAGGAATTATCCGCAGCCGAGTTTTTCCGGGGTTGTGGCTGGCAGTCTCAGCACTCTTGGACGGGGATATGCCAAGTGCGATCGCCACTCTTCAAGCCGGATTAAACAGTGACGCACATCAAGAGTTTGTCCAACAGTTACCCACCAGCCAAAATCCAGTTTTGTAGAGACGCAATTCGCGCAGTCGCTATAAATAATTACGCTAAAAGCGACAAGTCTGCCGCGCCCTTTCATCCTCCGGTTCTTGCCACCCCCAAGAAAAATGACTCACCGCATTAATTTGTGGCGTTGCCGATCGAATTGCCTGCATTTGAATCTCCAAAGACGGCCGATTTTTCACGGACTTTCCCCAATCTCCGGCAATGGCAGGAATAATTTTTGCTCCCGGAGGCGCTAAACTCACTACCCGCTCCACCTGTGGCACAATACAGCTTACATCCCCGCAATTTCCGTAAGACATCGCGTGGAATTCTACAGCAGCCGGAAAGCTGTCCCAGGGCTGCAATCTCGAATCATATCCCCCTTGATTTATCTTTTTATTTGCATCAGGGAAAAATACCGCTCCTACAGGAATTCCCAAGCTTTGAGCTGGCCGAGTTGCTACCCCAAAAAAATCTAAAATTCCTTGAACTGCGTGAGCAACGCTCAGTTGCCAGAGGTCTTTTTGCAGAATGCCGGTGTCGGGAAGCGGCGGTTTTGGTGTCGGTTTTGGTGCAGGAGTTGCAGCGTTTGGCGATTTTGTGGCGGGAGTTTGTGAAGCTACTTTTGATGCGGCATTCTGTGTTCGAGAAGCGGGAGTTGCTACTGGAACGGATTGCGGAATTCGCCCCTGCCAAAGAGGTTCTCGCTCATTCGGATACTGTTTGACTACTGCTTGAACGTCATTAGTATTGATAAATCCTTTAGTCAAATATCGCTGAATTAAATCTCGCCCTTGCTGATTGTTAGCCCGCTGTAAAAGCATTTGCTGCGATGCTGGGCCGTAAATCCACAAGTCTTGAACTTTGGTAGCAACTGAAGCCGGCCCGAAGCCCCGTAGATAGCGAATGTAGTCGAATAACATTCCTTGTGGCTTGCGCTTGACTATTTGATTTACTAATAAAGTATAGTCTTGCCTCGCTTGCGGACTGTAGGGGTCGATAAAGGCTTGATTGCCCGGAACTTCTCCGAAATCATCGTTAATTGTTGCGTCTTTAATTATTGTTAAACTTGTCTGGTTTTTGCCGTTTAATGCGAGGTTTTGCTGTCTGTCGGGACGCTGAGAATAGGTATAGCCAAAGTTCATGGTAAACAACCAGGTGTATACTTTTAAACCTCGCTGTTTGCCTTTGGCGATCGCCTTTTCCAACAAATCATATTTCTCGTAGCCACGATTTCTGACAACAGAAGGCCAAACAGTCGGATTATCTGCTGCTGGGAGTAGCACTTGACCATCGTAAAACACTTCGACGTAGACTTGATTGTAGCCTTTATTGACAATTTTGTCTAATACGCGATCGATTTCTCCGGGCCTGACATCGCAGGGATACAAACGCAGCCAAACTGCTTGGGTTTGGGGCCAAGTTTTTTGGCGGCATTCTGCTATTTCCCGCGCGTGTTTGTTCAAAACGGCAAAATATGCCTGCTGGGATTCTGATTTTCCTGACAGCGCGGCGCGGCGCAAGTCTTCTTTTTGATTTACGTCTTCTTTGGATAATTGACAATAGGCTGATGTTTGGGCAAAGGCTGCTTGATTTTCGATAAATGGCAAAACAAGCTGGCTGATTAAGCTACTGGTTAAAACAGCAGTTACCGCACTTAAAAAGCGTCGCTGGTGTTGAAAGTTCGCGATGCGAGTTGGTGCAATTTTCATGGGATAGTTGAATCGGGTTTTCTAGTTTAAATTGGCTGGCGATCGCTGAATTGGCGATCGCCCAGACGCACATCTACAAATTTTCTACTTTTTTTCGGTTGACCTAGTTATGGCACAAGTCGATCGCACAATGCAAATTATGTCTGGCGGCAATTTAGATTCTGTGCGATAAAATAACGATAAGACTCGGCGGTTGAAACCGCTGCTATACAAACGATGTCCGCCTTCCCGGACTAAACAGTAAAAAAGTAAAAAACCCTGATTTCGGATCATATCCAGTTCAATTTTTCAGTATTTTCTCACTAAATGCAGTAAAAAAAGCGCCTGGGTAAAGTGGGCGCTAAAAGCAGTTGATATTTCTAGTAAAAATTGTTAACACTCAACTGTTAAGGATGCAAAGATAAATTTTTATAATTTATCTTTTATCCCTAAATTTTGAGATTAAGATCCTCTGGTGAGAGCAGATTCTACCTGCTGAAATTCTAACTCAAGACGCTTTTTCAACTTTTCAGGAACGGGACGGTTTGGATAGGAACTATAATGTCCTGCTAAAGAGTTTAAGGCCGTCCGCATTGTCGTGAAAGATGTCAGCTTGGTAAGAGCGGGATCGCGGCGGTATGCTGCGAAAAAATCATTGATACTGGTGCGAGCAGCGGCTTGAGCGGCTGCTTTTTCCGGCGCGCCATCTGGCAAAGTGAGCGCTGTTCTCAAGCTGTTGACTAATGCTAATGTGTCTGTGCTATAGTCTCCACTCAGAGTAGCGGGAACATTCGTACAGCCCGCTACGCCGATGACAACAACTAATACGAGGGCTAACAGACGGGAAATGTAATGCTTCATAAGGCTTAGAAAAATGGAAGTGAAAGCGACAATCAAAATTAACCTTTATCCTATCTCGAATTCAGCTAATAATGTCAAATTTTTATTATTTCTGCATCAATACCATGAAACAGAAACTTTGTCAATCTAAAATTTAAAATCTAAACTTGATTGATTTGTCCTGAAGCGACGGAGAGAATTTGGGTTTGCCGCAGCCACTGACTGTCAAAAGCCCCTAGGTGAGTGGTAGTAATTAGAGTTTGAAATCGCTCTTGAATTGTTTCTAAAAGTTGATTTTGGCGGCTTAGATCGAGTTCTGCAAGTACGTCGTCGAGCAATAGTAAAGGTGCTTCGCCGACGACTTCTTCAATAAGCTGCAATTCGGCTAATTTTAATGCTAATACGAGAGTTCGCTGCTGGCCTTGGGAGGCGTATTGACGCGCTGGCGTGTTGTTAATTGTAAATGTAATGTCGTCGCGGTGCGGGCCTACTAAGGTGGTTCCTTGAAAATGTTCTGCGATCGCCCTTTGTTGAATTTTATCTAAAAATGCTTGCCGTACTCCTTCAAGATTGTCTTTACCGATCAATTCCGAACTGACTTCTATATTAGCATCGTATTTGACATCTAAAACTTCTGTAGAACCGCTAATTGAACCGTGCCAATTGCGAGCTAGCGGCATTAAACGCTCCAAAATTCGATCGCGCCTGCGGATCACGCGAGCCCCCGCTGTCGCCAACTGCGCATCCCACAAGGCTAATTCTGAACTGGGAATCGGGGATTGGGCATTGGGCATTGGGCATTGGGCATTGGGCATTGGGAATTCTGCGATATTTTGGTCTTCGGGAGTTTCAGATCCGATAAATCGCATTTTGTCAAAGCTTTGGGAAAATTCGGCTTTCTTGACTTCTCTAGAACGTTTTAACAGAGCGTTTCGCTGGCGCAAAATTTGGTTGTACTGCTGCAAAATGTGAGCATAAATCGGTTCTAATTGGATGACTAGCCGATCGATCCAATTGCGCCTTCCTTCGGGCCCGCCGCGCACTAAGTCCAAATCCAAACAGGAAAATTGTACTACATTGATGACGCTCAAAAAGTCTAAATGGCGGCGCAGGGGTTCGCCGTTGAGTTTCAGGCTGCGGCGCGCTCCCGATCGCAAAGTTAAAGATAAGTCGATCGCTCCGGTTTGACGTTCTAGTGTAGCATCTATTTGGGCGATCGGCTTTGATTCCAGTATTAAATCGCGATCGCGCGATACTCTGTGGCTTTTTAATGTCGAAAGCAACTCTACTGCTTCTAACAAGTTAGATTTTCCTTGAGCGTTATTTCCTACTAAAATGGTTTTGGGAGCGTCAAACGCTACTTTTTGATCGTAGTAGTTCCGAAACTGCCGTAGGTGCAGTGTTTTCAAATACATAATATTGCGAAGAAGGAAGAAGGAAGAGGGAAGAAGAAAGAGGGAAGAAGGGTGCGAATTGCGTACCTTATCGGTTTGTAAATGATAATTGGTAATCAGATGTTTGATCGTTCGGACTTTAGTCTTCTGAAAAATGCGGACTAAAGTCCGAACGATCGCACCAACAAACCTTTTGTAATTAGGACTTTAGTCCTCTGAGGAATGCGGACTAAAGTCCTCACTACAAACCAAATATCGGCTGAGAACACTATTTGCGAGCTTTGTACAAGCGCACGAACAGTTTTTCCATTTCGATCCAGACAAACATCAGGGCGCTGAAACCGAAGCAAACCAGTAACTCAAAGGGCGACAAATAGTGAGTGCCGAAAAATGCTCTCAACGGCGGAACGTAAATCAGCATTAATTGCAAAGCAGTAGTCACAATCACGGCTCCCCAAACAAAAATATTAGTGCGGGGGTCTAACTCGATCGTTAGCTGGGTGTTAGAGCGAATGGCGATCGCATGACCCATTTGCGCTAAACACAGTGTTGTAAACACCATTGTTTTCCAAGCCTCTGGATTCCCGTGTCCCGGAGCGTGAGTATATCCGTAAGCCCAGGACATCATCGTGATCGTCAAAATTGCAAAAATAATCCCGATCCGAATGATGTAAGAACCCAAACCCCGCGCAAAAATACTTTCTCGCGGACTGAAAGGAGGCTTTTTCATCACGTTTGGTTCCCCCGGTTCCACGGCCAAGGCCAAAGCGGGAACGCCGTCAGTTACTAAGTTCATCCACAAAATTTGTAGCGGCGTTAGCGGCACTCCTCCCAAACCAATTAAAGGTGCGGCCGCAATTGTCAAAACTTCGCCGATGTTGCTACCCAAAATGTACTTAATAAAGCGCCTAATGTTGGTATAAACTACTCGCCCTTCTTCGGCGGCGGCGACAATTGTTGCGAAGTTGTCGTCTAGCAGCACCATATCGCTAGCTTCTTTGCTGACATCGGTGCCGGTAATTCCCATTGCGATGCCGATATCGGCTTGTTTCAGGGCGGGCGCGTCGTTAACTCCGTCGCCTGTCATCGCGACAAATTTGCCCCAACTTTGCAAAGCTTGGACAATTCGCAATTTGTGTTCCGGGGACACGCGGGCGTAAACGCTAACGTGCTCGACTTGTTGTTTGAGTTCTTCTTGGCTGAGTTTTTCTAATTCTTGACCGGTGAGAACTCGATCGCCCTCTTTAGCAATACCTAAATTGTGGGCGATCGCTTTTGCCGTCAACTGGTGGTCTCCTGTAATCATCACTACCCGAATCCCTGCATCGCGGCACTTCACCACGGCTTCCCGCACTTCCGGGCGCGGCGCGTCCAGCATACTGACGAGTCCTAGCCAAATCATGTCTTGTTCGCTGGTTTCCTCAGAACCTTCGGAGGGCAGGTTTTCCCAGATTTTGTACCCAAATCCGAGGACTCGCAAACCTGCGCTTGCCATGTTGTTGTTTTCGACGAGGATGCGATCGCGCATTTCCTGGTTTAAAGGTTGTATTCGATCGCCAACTATAATGCTTTGGCAGCGCTCCAAAGTCAACTCTGGAGAACCTTTGGTAAACATCAAATATTTCTGCTGCTGTCCGTTTTCGCAGGGAAATCCCGAATGTGGAGATCGGCCGGGGACTTCGCAAATCACGCTCATCCGCTTGCGTTCGGAAGAAAAAGGAAATTCCGCCGTGCGTTGCAGCAATTGACACTGTTTTTCCTTATAAATGCCTGCTTTTCCCGCTAAAGACAGCAGAGCTCCCTCTGTGGGGTCGCCCAAAATCTTCCATTCTTGCTGTTCGTGCTGCAATACTGCGTCGTTGCAAACCGCACAGGCAATTAATAAAGATTCGAGTTCTGGATATTCTTCTAAATTATTAATTGGGGCGGAGGTATGGCGATCGGTGAAATCTCCGATCGGGGCATAGCCGTCCCCTCCGATGGCGACAGTGCAGTCGCCCGTAGACACTAGCTGAACTACCATTTTATTTTGGGTCAGAGTGCCTGTTTTGTCGGAACAAATTGTTGTCACCGAACCCAACGTTTCTACGGCTGGCAGTTTGCGAATCAGGGCGTTGCGCTTCACCATCCGCCTAGTTCCGAGTGCCAAAGTGACTGTCACGACTGCTGCGAGTCCTTCGGGCACTACAGCAACTGCCATGCTGAGAGAAACTTCTAACAAATCTTCAAATCTGCTGGTATCTAACCCGATACCGCCGTTGTTGAAGGTAATCATGCCGCCGATGACGACAACTACGACTAAGCCGAGGGCACCGGAGACTAGAACGTTTCCCAACTGGCTCATCCGCTGTTGCAGGGGAGTCGGTTCGGTTTCTACTGACTGAAGCATGGCGGCAATTTTGCCAATTTCAGTTTGCATTCCGGTGTTGGTGACGATCGCCTTGGCGCGTCCCTGAACCACTTCTGTGGCCTGAAAAATTAGGTTTAGCCGATCGCCCAAGGAAGCATCTTCGGGAAGTTCTAGATGAGCTTGCTTTGTAGCTGCGATCGCTTCTCCCGTCAAAGCAGATTCTCTGACTTGTAGGTTGTTCGATTCGATCAAGCGTCCGTCTGCTGCGATTTTTACCCCAGCCTCCAACAGCATCACGTCTCCGGGTACGAGTTCTTTGGCTGCTATTTCTGAAGTTTTGCCGTCTCGCAGGACTCTGACTAGGGGCGAAGCGAGGTTTTTGAGGGCTGCGAGGGCTTTTTCGGCACTTTGTTCTTGGAAATAGCCGAGAATGCCGTTGAGTATGACGATCGCAAAAATGGCGATCGCATCTTTGGGAAAAGTATTCGACTTGATGTCTAAGAATCCAGAAATCACGGCGACAAACATCAGCATTATCAACATGATGTTGGTGAACTGATCGACAAATATCGACCAAGCACTGCGGCCTCCTGTTTCTTCTAGTTCGTTGGGGCCGTATTGCTGCAAGCGTTCTGACACCTGTTGGCTGCTCAAGCCAGTATCTTTGTTGCTGTTTAGCTGCTGGAGGGTTTTGTCAATTCCTACGGTGTGCCAAGAAGAGGGAGAATTTAAAGAAGACATAAATTACGATCGAGCATGGGGCATAAAGGTGGTTGCGGCCGGACAGTTACAGCCGATCGATACTGCATAGGTATTGGTTCGAGATAAGAAGCAGGAAGCTAGACACTTCTCTATCTCTGGTCTATCTCTGGCTCTCTCGATCTGTTGGTAGATTTACCGCTGATATCACTCATCCACCTTAACTAAAAATTAGCAATTCTTTCAGCTTTTACCCAAGCGCCAACCGCTGAGTTTTGTCGTTAAATGCCGATCTGGACGGCAAAAGCTGTGGCTGTGGCGATCGACAATGGCAATCTCTGGGATTTTAACCACCCAATTCTGAGTGCATCTTGGATTGGGCATTTTTTTGGCTTTTTTCCCTATTCCCCGCCTTATTTTCGCAAAACTTTAATTTTCTTAACTTGTCTTAATAATAGGCTTTTTTGGGGCAAAGCGCACAATGGCGATCGGGATGCGGGACAATTTTGTGCTGCTCCACGGTAAAAACCAGGGGGATTAAACCAAACTCAGGGTTTCGGGCGACAACCCCGCATCTATCGTAGGGAGTAGATTGACCCGCGATCGCTTGCCCCCCATTTACCTTTTCAGAGAGATAAGCTCCTGTAATAATTTGTAATAAACAAACGCGGGCGAGCATTGTATAAAGGTTATCAGAGGGTTGAAACGACAGGCGAAAGTTAACAAAAACACTGATTAACAAGGTTTGTCGCATCTCATAAAAGGTGTAAAATTTTCTAAGGTTTCTTAAACGTCCGTTGCAATGTCACAATAGTGCAGGTAGCGGAAAGGGAGAAATCGATCGGAGCAGCAGATTAGCTGGCATCAAATTTCAACCCTTACAGGCACTCGTAGCCTGAACAAATTTAACTTAACGGTTTTATACCGCAACCAAACTCAATTAACTCAAGTAGGAGAGTTCTTTCATGTTTGACGCATTTACAAAAGTGGTTTCCCAATCTGACGCTCGCGGCGAATTCCTCGCCCAGGGCCAACTAGATGCTCTCAGCAGCATGGTTTCAGACGCTAACAAGCGGATTGACGCAGTAAACCGCATCACCGGTAACGCATCCAGCATCGTAGCCAATGCAGCTCGCACCCTGTTCGCCGAACAGCCTCAACTGATCGCTCCTGGTGGCAATGCGTACACCAACCGCCGCATGGCAGCTTGCTTGCGCGATATGGAAATCATCTTGCGCTACGTGACCTATGCAACTTTTGCAGGCGACGCCAGCGTTTTGGATGACCGCTGTTTGAACGGTCTGCGTGAAACCTACCAAGCTCTGGGAGTTCCAGGTGGTTCGGTTGCAGCCGGCGTGCAAAAAATGAAGGAAGCAGCGATCGCACTTGCTAACGACCCCAACGGCATTACCCGTGGTGATTGCAGCTCGCTGATGTCCGAAATCGGCAGCTACTTCGACCGCGCAGCTAATGCAGTCGGCTAAAAATAGCCAAGCGAACATTTCTTGTAAAGAAGCGAGCATCGCATTTTTGCAAACAATCATTTTTGTACAAAAACAACACAACATTAGGGAGAAACCAGAACAATGAAAACCCCTTTGACTGAAGCAGTAACAGCAGCCGATTCTCAAGGCCGTTTCCTGAGCAGCACTGAACTGCAAGTCGCATTCGGACGTTTCCGCCAAGCAGCAGCAGGTTTGGAAGCAGCCAAGGCTTTGACCGCCAAGTCTCAGCAGTTGATTGACGGTGCAGCTCAAGCTGTGTACAACAAATTTCCGTACACCCAACAAATGCAAGGCCCGAACTACGCTTCTACCCCAACCGGTAAAGCCAAGTGCTCTCGCGACATCGGCTACTACCTCCGCATGGTCACCTACTGCTTAGTTGCAGGCGGTACAGGCCCAATGGACGAGTACCTGATTGCAGGTGTTGACGAAATCAACCGGACATTTGAATTGTCTCCTAGCTGGTACGTTGAAGCTCTCAAGTACATCAAAGGCAACCACGGTCTGAGTGGCGATGCTGCAACTGAAGCGAATTCCTACCTCGACTACGCAATCAACGCTCTGAGCTAGATTTGCGTGATGCCCGGAAATGTAAGCTGCTGCTAGCTTGAGTGTTAGCGGTTGTATACAATTCCGGGCATCTGCGATCTTAGCCGAGTTTTCCAAATACTTTTTTAAGCAGTTGTTAGTTTTTAAAGCAAAAAAGGGAGAAGCAAAGATGGCGGGATTAGGTGCAGCAGAACGGTTGGGAATAAAAGCATTTGAAGAAGCCGGACAAGTAGAACTGCGCCCCCACTGGACGCAAGACGATGCGAAAGCAGTAATTCGCGCTGCTTACAGCCAAGTTTTCGGCAACGAGTATTTAATGTCGAGCGAACGACTCACCAGTGCCGAATCTTTACTGGTGCAAGGACAGATTTCAGTTAAAGATTTTGTGCGAGCAATTGCACATTCCGAAACTTATCGGAAAAAGTTTTTTTACCCCAACTCGCAAACGCGGTTAATCGAGCTTAATTACAAACATTTGTTAGGCCGCGCTCCTTACGACGAGTCGGAAATTGCCTTCCACGTTGATTTGTACAATGCAGAAGGTTACGAAGCTGAAATCAATTCTTACATTGACTCAGTAGAGTATCAAGAGAATTTTGGCGAGAGTGTAGTGCCTTACTATCGGGGTTTCGCGACTCAAAGAGGTCAAAAAACCGTCGGTTTTAACCGGATGTTTCAATTGTACCGGGGTTATGCCAACAGCGATCGCGCCCAAAACCAAAAGCAAGGGCGACTAACCTGGGAAGTTGCCAGAAATACGGCTTCGCCCATCTCCACCCCCTCCACCGGAAAAGCCCTTGGTGGCACTTCCGGCGGCACTCGCGACCAACTCTACCGAGTCACCGCAATGCAAGGTTCGGCTAAGTTTTCGCCCCAAGTACGACGCACTACTACCGAATATCTCGTGCCTTACGAGCAACTTTCGAGCCGCTTGCAGCAAATCAACAAACGTGGCGGCAAAGTGGTAAGTATTACCACAGCTTAAAGTTTGTAAAGACGTTTAAAAAAACGTCTTTAGCAAATTAGGACTAATTGATGTGTATGGGTAAGGTGCGCTTCGGCGTACCCTACTTTCAGATATCTTCGCCTTAGTCCTAAAAAAATCAGGAGCAACAAAGCTTTAAATTTTTGTTATTAATTTAGGAGAAAATTTGTGGCGATTACGACAGCAGCGTCCAGACTGGGAACATCCGCATTGAGCGATGCGCCGAAGGTAGAATTACGTCCGAACTACACCAAAGACGACGTTGAAACAGTGATTCGTGCGGTTTACCGTCAGGTGCTGGGCAACGACTATTTGATGAAATCCGAGCGCCTGATAAGTGCTGAATCTCTCCTGCGAGACGGCAGTTTAACGGTGCGAGAATTTGTGCGTGCAGTGGCAAAATCGGAACTGTACAAAACCAAGTTTTTCTACAGCAGCTTCCAAACTCGGGCGATCGAACTAAACTACAAACACTTGCTCGGTCGGGCTATTTACGACGAATCTGAAGTAATTTATCACTTAGATTTGTACCAAACAGAAGGCTACAACGCTGATATTGATTCTTACATAGATTCAGTAGAGTATCAAGAAAACTTCGGCGAGAGTATCGTCCCTTACTACCGGGGCTTTAACACGCAGATTGGTCAAAAAACCGTTGGTTTTACCCGGATGTTCCGCCTGTATCGTGGCTATGCAAACAGCGATACCTCTCAACTAGAAGGCAATAACTCCCGCTTAGCAGTTGAACTCGGCACCAACAGCGCTACGACTGTAGTTGGGCCTTCTGGTGGTAACGAAGGTTGGGCATACCGGTCTTCGACACAAAACGTAACTCCCAGCAGCGGTTTCGGCGGCGCGGCAGCTTACGGTAAAGAAGGGCGGCTTTTCCGCGTGGAAGTGTCGGGCATTCGCACGGGTGGCTATCCCAGGGTGCGCCACAGCAGCAAGGCGTTTATCGTACCTGTTGAGGATTTGTCCTCGCAAATGCAGAAATTTCAACGCCTGGGCGGAAAAATCGCGAGCATTACTCCAATTTAGTTGTTAGTCATCAGTCATTAGCAATTAGTCATTAGTCATAGGTCATTAGTCATTAGTAAAATTGCTAGGGATTAATGGCCATTGGCTAATTATGCTTTCCGTAAGGTGCGTAGTGCGCACCCTACATAATTAGGTTCGGTGTAAATACTGAACTAAAGACTAATTACTACTGACTAAGGACTACTGACTACTAACCAATTACCAATTACCAAGAAGCTTATGTTTGGTCAAATTGTAGCTGGAAAAAGTGGCAATACAGCTTCCGCCGGTCGCTGTTTTCGTTATGAAGTGGCGGGCTTGCGCAAAAGCGATGATACAGAAAATATCGATTATTCGATTCGATCGAGCGCGAGTACATTTATCACCGTACCGTACAATCGGATGAATCAAGAAATGCAGCGGATTACTCGCATGGGCGGTACAATTGTCAGCATTAAGCCGCTAAGTGCGATCGCAGAATCATCACCTGAATCATCCCATGAATCATCGGGTGATAACTAATAGTTGAAAATTTCCCCAACCCGCGCAGGCGGGTTTTGTCTGTGTAGAAGCGATTACAATCGCCGAGTTTCCCCAACCCCTCTCAGCTCGGGTTTTGTCTGTGTAGAAACGATTTCAATCGCCGAGTTTCACCAACCCCTCTCAGCTCGGGTTTTGTGTGTATAGTCGCGATTACAATCGCCGAGTTTTCCTAATAACTAAAAACTATGAATTATGACGAATCCGACTCACCGCCGGCAGGTGTAGCTGAGGGCGAGTCTTTAACAGTGGAACAGGCGATCACAAATTTGCACTCCCCAGACTACAGTCTCCGGTATTACGCTGCTTGGTGGGTAGGCCGATTTCGAGTCAAGGAACCGGCGGCGCTCGCAGCTTTGATTGCAGCCTTACAAGAAGAATCAGAACAAACAAAAATAGGCGATTATTCCCTATTGCGAAATGCGGCGCGGGCGCTGGGAAAATTGGGCGATAAACAAGCCTTACCAGCGCTGACTCACTGTTTGGAATGCGCCGATTATTACGTGCGGGAAGCGGCGGCTCAAGCTCTCGAAATGCTGGGCGATCGCGATTCCATTCTACCGCTGATGAAACTCTTAGATGGAGGCGTGGCTGGGGCCGTGCGAGTGGCTGGCAAATCGCACCTTGTGCAGCCTTACGACTCGGTAATTGAAGCTTTGGGCACGCTGCGAGCGACAGAAGCTATACCGCTAATTGCACCTTTTTTAGAGCATTCTGTGGAGCGGGTGCAGTACGCTGCGGCGCGGGCGATGTATCAGTTGACTGGCGATCGCATTTACGGAGATCGATTGATAACGGCTTTGAATGGGGATAATTTGCAGTTGCGGCGATCGGCTTTGATGGACTTGGGGGCGATCGGCTATTTGCCGTCAGCGCCAGCTATTGCTGAAACTTTAGCAGAAAATAGCATGAAATTGATCGCCCTGAAAGGAGTTTTGGAGCATCACCTAAATCAACAAGAATCTCTATCTTTGTCCGATGAAGCTATCCAAGTTATGAACTTAATGGATAGTTTACTTTGACAAAAATTAGTTCGCAACTGCAATAGGATTGCTTTAGCACATTTCAGGACACAGCAGTGATGTGTCCCTACCGTATAGCTAAATACGGTTCACTTAAGATTGTCCGAAGAGAGGAACGAAGCAATCGCAGTATCTATTTTTCATGGTTTTTTATCGCCTGGATCGTCTTAAATAAACCGTATTGCCGTAGATATGTATTTCAGGCAATTGAGAACTATTTGAGCGGTTTTAGCCTGGTGAATCTGGGACGGATGGTTTGATGGAATGAGGGAGGAGGCTTTCGGCAATAATTTTCCTAAAATTTCAGTAAAAATACTGAGATTAGTAGCTTGATTTGGTAAAAGAACTCGTGTTAAAATCACCTTACCATCTGGAGCGCTCCCCAGTTAAAAAAGTTTTGGTTTAGAAAATAGCGATCGCGGAATGCTGGGAGATGGTTGTGTAGGGGCTAGAAGTATAAATCGGGGGATTCACTATGAGCAACGATCCTTTTGAAGTCCAGGTGCAACATTTTGCCACGCTTAAGTCCAAGTATCAAACAACAAAATATGAAGATTCATCTCCCTCTAGTCTTCTGTATCTCATTCTGCAAAAAGCTGATTTAGAAATTGAAATTACCGACTTCGAGTGGAATTGGTTACTAAACCAAGAGCTTTTGGAAACAATAGAAGCTATCGAAAAAGAGCCACTACATAAGGCTGAAGAACGAATAAAACTAGATGCTAAATTTTCTCAACTCAAGTCTAAGTTCAAAGTAACCAGACATCCCGATTTACGGCTATCCAGTTCTTTGTATCCTATCCTTTGGAAACTTGACTCTGAAAATCACCTAACTGACTTAGAAGTTAAATATCTGCAAGAAGAGGGGCTTACTAAAACAGTTGCTATCGCTAAAGAGATGGCGCGATTTGCTGCACTCAAGGCTAAGTACCGAGCAACTGAATACCCAGATTGTTCACTTGATAGCCCCTTGTATCAAATTCTCAAGCAACTGAATGCACGAGAAATATTAAGTGATGTAGAGGCTAACTGGCTGTTCAATAACCAACTGGTTGATACTCTAGAAATTTTTTGGCAACAAAAAGCTGTACGGGAAGCTGAGTTTGCCCAACTCAAGGATAAATACAAAGCTAGTGAATACGCAGAAACATCTGTCTCTAATCCACTCTATCAAATATTGAATAACCTGGATGCAGATATACAGTTGAGCGAGTCAGAACTTAACTGGCTGGAAGAGAATCAACTGAGCGAAACGCTTAACATTGTTTTGGAGATTGAACAAACACGGCACTTTGCTGAACTGAAAGTTAAGTATAAAGCTACTACTTGTGAGGATTCATCTCTCTCTAGCCATCTTTATAAAGTTCTCAAAAAAATTGATTTAGACAATCCGCTAGGTGAGCAGGATATTAACTTTCTGAAAAAGCGTAAACTGACTGAGACAATTACTCTTGCGCTTGACAAATTTGCTGCTAGTCTCAAGTCCAAAATTCAATTTGGAGAGCCGTTGAGTGAGGCTGATTTTGATTGGGTGAAACAGAATGGACGTGATGATGTAATTACTTTTGCTATTGAAAACTATGTTGTTGATCTGAAATTAAAAATCCAATGGGGAGAGCATTTAAGTGAGGCTGATATTGATTGGCTGAAACAGAATGGACGTGAAGACGTAATTACCTTTGCCCAAGAGAAGGAATTTGCGGCTCTCAAGGTCAAGTATCGGATTATAGATCATAATTTCCCCTTCGATCCGTTTTACGCAATCATGGTAAAATTGGAGAGAGAAGAGCGTCTAGATCCTGTGTTAGTTGTTCAGTTAATACAACAGAAACTTTTAGCTAGTCATGGAAAGATTGCTATGGCCTACCACAGGCTTGAAGCGCTTTTCTACGATCGCGAATATGAGCGCACTGGAGATAAATGGAACTTGCCCAACGCCAGCAGTCATTGGCGCAAGGCAGATGAACCAGAAAGTGCATTGAAGGTGACAGAAAATCTGGACTTCGACCAAATCAAAGAAAATAAGCTCAAGTCAGCTTTGTTAACAACGAGGGGCGGTGCTTTCCGAGATATTCATAAACTAGATGATGCTGAAAAGTGCGCGCTAAAAGCTATTGAGTACCAGCCTCAGAGTCATCATCCTTACACTTTGATGGGAGCTATTTGTTTTGAGCGGGGTCAATTTTTAGAGGGCGAGCGTTGGTTTAAGGATGCAATTAAACGCGGTGCTGAATCAGAAGATATAGATTCCGAACTCAAGCGGGTTGTCAAAAATGCTAAGGATGAGAAGCGTCGGGAAGTTGTGGAATATCTGCTGACAAAAAATCCGCAGCGCTATGCTTGGGCTAAGGCTTATAGGAAGCGCGAAGGCGGTGAGGATGCACGGCGCAAGAATTCCTAGCGCAGGTATGGAGTCGAGTTTTTTGCGGATTCGACTCTTTAACCAAGATTGTCCTATTTCGACTATGGTAAGCTTCAATACGGTTTATTTAAGACAGTCCGATCGGCAAAACGATGTGAAAAACAGACACTGCGATTGCTTCGCTCAGACGCTCGCAATGACAAAAAACATTAACCCAAGCGTATTGGGGTAAGCTTTCCAAGTTGATCGTCGCGCCTCACCGACGCTGCAAAAAGTTCGTTAGCGAAGCCCTCGAAGAGGATCGCGCGATCGAGCCAACCTACAATGACAATGATCACGGTACAGCTTACAAATCAATGGCATTAGAACTAATTCGCGCAGTCGAACAAGCAGATTCTTCCGAAGGCTTGTTAAATACTGTCAAAGCACTGGCGGCGGCTGAGTCAAAAGAAGCAATTCCTACCTTAATTACAGTCCTCGGCTACAACAACCCAGGCGCCGCTGTGGCCGCCGTTGACGGACTGATTCAACTCGGAGAACCCGCCGTGCTGCCGCTGCTAGAACAGCTTGACGGCTACAATTACGGAGCGAGGGCTTGGGCTGTTCGGGCTTTGGCGGGAATTGGCGACCCCAGAGGTTTAGAGATTTTGCTGGATGCTGCGGCGAATGACTTTGCTTTGAGCGTGCGGCGGGCGGCGGCTAGGGGTTTGGGGACGATTTGCTGGGAACTTATGCCCGCAGAACAAATTGCAGATGCTCAAATTCGCGCAGTAAAAACCCTGCTGCAAGCGTCCCAAGACCCGGAATGGGTGGTTCGCTACGCAGCAGCGGGGGCTTTGCAAGCTTTGGCGGTTGCTGCGACTGTTCAACCGGATTGGTTAACCGAAGTTTTGGCCCAACTTGAGGAAATAGCCCAAAGCGATGAAACTTTAGCAGTTAGAGCTCGCGCAGTGCTTGCTAAGGAAAAATTGTCACCTGGCTAGGGTTTGGGCGATCATCTCTTCCAATTCCCCTTGACTGAGAGTGGTTAATATAAAGACTTCTTGTACGGTTTTGCCCTGTCTGGCAATGATTTTAAATCCCCCGCGGATGGGTACTGACACTCTTAATGTCATGCGGGGGATGTGTCCTTTAACTTTGTTAATGACGCCTGGGGTAACGGTGTGAATGCCCATTTTGAGGGTGAGGCGTTCTAAAATTGGTATCAAACCCGGAAGGTGGGTGGAGTGATTCCAAACTAGGCGGCCTTTGGGTTGTGGGTTCATTACTTTTTAACCAAATTCAACATACCCAGTCTAAGCCACCCTCTGGCCGAACCAATTTGAAATTCCCTCAAGTTATGTATCAATAACCTTGCTGTACGTGTCATTGAGAGCAAAGCGACGCAATCTCAAACCGAGGTTTTTGATTCCGGGCGCGCAAGCTGAGATTTTCTTTACCAGAATTGTCCTGTACTTTTTGATGTTTTGGGTTGGTAAATGTCGGTTTTTCTAGTTGAGTTGCGATCGCCCGGAACATTTCTTTGGCGCTGCAAGGTTTCTGGAGGTAGCCATCGGCTTTGAGTTGCTGGGCTTTTTCCATTTCCGAACCTGTCATAAAAATAAACGGAATGCTGGCGGTTGCCTGGTACGATCGCAAAATCGCAAAAACTTCCAAACCGTTGAGTTCCGGCATCATCACATCCGACAAGATTAAATCGGGAATTTGGGCGGTCGCTAACTGGATACCGACTTGTCCGTTTTCCGCGCCTATAGCTTCAAAACCGTGCAATTGCAGGAGTTCTATAACGGTTGCTCGGATAAAGTTATTATCTTCAATTACTAATATTTTTGGCATTTATTTTAGTTGCTTCTCTACTTTATTTGTCTTTATACCTGATAATTTTGGCAGGTAAACTTTGTAAACTCAATAGGGTTATTGCAAAGAACCGCTGTTTTCGGGCCGCTTTTTATGGAAAGTGCGATCGCAGACACCGACAAGAATAGTATTAATCGACAGTCAGTGTTGATCACAAACCTCAACAATCTGACGCTTTTTAGTACAGTGTCGCATCTCATAAAAGAGTAGTTATATACACCAATCAAAATCTGCCAATCATGGCTTCGGTTCATACACTTTATCTGTCTAGAGCTTGCTGTACGATCGCCTAAGCGTTAAGCTATCTGCAAGACTTTGAAGATACATAGATCTTCCAATGGCATTTAGGCCCAGTTACTTCAAAGCTGAGTACAAAATTAATTGAATATGCGGACACTACTTTTAAATACTCTCGATAACGTTCAAAGTTTCCGCTTGGGTTACTTGTTCCGTAACTGGCGTGGCGATTTGACAGGTGGACTAACAGCGGCAGTCGTAGCACTGCCCTTGGCGCTGGCTTTTGCAGTGGCGAGTGGAGTGGAACCGCAAGCCGGACTCTACACCGCAATTGTGGCGGGGATTGTAGCGGCAATCTTTGGTGGTTCACCCGTTCAGATTACCGGCCCTACTGGGGCAATGGCAGTCGTTCTAGTGGGAATTGTCGCCAAGTACGGCCTCGAAAAGGTTTGGATTGCTGGGGTAATGGCCGGGATTATCCAGGTGGCCTTGGGGATTGCCAAACTCGGACGGCTGGTGAAGTTTATTCCCTATCCGGTGACGGCGGGCTTTACTAATGGCATCGCCGTCATTATTTTTTGCGGTCAACTTAATAATTTCTTTGGCTTGCAATTGACACGCAGCGAACATTTTTTACCGGGATTGTGGGAAAGTGTGACCCATATACAGGGTGTAAATTCGGCGTCGGTGGGGTTGGCAATGGTTGTAATTACCACACAACTGCTTTGGCCTCGGATTAATACTACGATACCGGGTTCTATGGTGGGGTTAGTCCTAGCGACTGCTATAGCGTCGTTTTTTCACCTCCACGTCCCCACCATCGGCTCGATACCCCAATCGTTACCGGTGCCGCAAGGTATTCCCCACTGGACTGATTTTGGTCTGCTGCGAGAGTTAATTAATCCTGCCTTGGCACTGGCTGCATTGGGGAGTATTGAGTCGTTGCTGTCGGCGGTGGTGGCTGATGGTATGACTGTCAGCGAGAAACACAATAGTGACAGGGAACTCATCGGTCAAGGGTTGGCGAATATCATAGTGCCGTTTTTTGGGGGAATTCCGGCGACGGGGGCGATCGCTCGTACTGCTGTCAATGTCCGTGCTGGTGGCCAAACTCGACTTTCTGGCGTGATTCACGGCCTTGCTTTAGCGATTATTGTCTTGACTTTAGCTCCCCTCGCGGCACAAATTCCCCTAGCGGCCTTGGCTGGCATTCTGATGGTGGTTAGCCTGCGGATGATTGAGTGGGAAGCGATCGGCTTGCTGATGCGTGCCACATACTCCGACTTTGGTGTGATGATTCTTACCTGGCTAGTCACCATCTGCTTTGACTTAGTTCTAGCCGTAGAAGTCGGATTAATTTCAGCGGGTGCTTTGTTCATCAAGCGGATGAGCGAGTTGAGCCTGGCCAAAATTCCCGAAACCGAAGTTTTTCCTCCCGGTGTTCCCCTGGAGTTAAGCAAACAAATTGCTGTTTATCGGGTAGATGGGCCTGTATTTTTTGGTGCCGCCGAACGGTTTGTAACCTTCCTGCGGGATGAACCAGAAGTGAAGTTTCTGATTTTGCGGCTGCGGTTTGTACCGAATATGGACACCACTGGGTTAGTCGCCCTCGAAGACATCTACCAGGATCTGAAACGCCACGATTGCCGCTTAATTCTCACGGGTTTGCAGCCGGAAGTTCAACAACTCCTAGAGCGATCGGGAATCTTGGAAAAAATTGGGTTGTCAAATTGTTTTGAAACGACGACGGAAGCAATTTTTTCCATCACTCCTGCGATCGAAAAATTCGCTCAACCTGTAGCTATAACGTCTGAACAAAAAGAGTTGGTGGCCCCAAAAGAAGATTGATCAAGTTTATTTAATAGAGATTCCAGCCGCCTGACTCAAAAAGTTTCTATTTGAGTCGGGCGGCTACTTACAATAATGCCTCATAAATCCGCCGCTTGGGTTAAGCGAGACTAAAAACTGTGCAGTTCACAAAATTACGGCGATCGGGTAAAATATAACTTGGTGTATAGCGATTTCTTCAGGAACAGGATATGTCAGAATTTTTAGACTTTCTCAGACATCAGTTTGCCTACGTTGCTATTGGCGAATTTAAACCAGGAAAATTCAAAGAAGCAGAAGAACTTTTTGAAAAAGCCGTTGCAACTTATGCCACAGGTTTTAAGGGCGCATACCTGCTGCAATTGCCCAATACAGACAAAGGTATTGCCATCATTTTTTGGGAAAGCGTAGAAGAGATGGCCGCCAATCAAAGCGAAGCTTATCAAGAAATATTGAAGCATATGACACCTTTGTTCGCAAAAATTCCCGACACAGATGTTTATGAAATCGTCAGTGAAATTAAGCCGAAAAGTTAATGATTAACAATTCTGCAACCTGCGCGTCATTCCCATTCCCATCGGTGTCTTTCGCCCGACTCCGCTGTAAAGGGCAAAATCTGCTAAAGCATTAATTTGCTTGATAGCAACCGGATCAAGATCTCCCATAATTCGGTAAGTAATATCGCCGACGCAGCCAATAAATTTACTGCGGGAATCCGTACTAACTTCTGTGCGGATATCGAAGAAACTAGGGAAAATAGCTTCTATAAAAGTAGGTTCGATCGCCCTATTGCTGTACTTGTTCCAACGATTTGCCAAACTGCCAAAAATACTCTCTCTAGTTGGCATCGCACTATCGTAAACGCCTTGCCGAAAATTAGTAGGAGTGAAAAAACTAAACGCAATTTGGCGCTCAGTGTCGGAAGCGCGATCGAACAATTCGGCGTAACTGCAAAAATTCACCCAAGGCTGGTTTGATTGCGGTTCGCTCAAAATATTGGTAATGTACAAATCTGTAGGGCCCAGATGCCAAGGGCGGTCAAAATTCAGTTGTTGCCAAAGTTCAGTTAGGCGATCGAACAAACCGTCATCCAGCAGAGAAATTCGCCACCAAATCGCTGTATTTTCACGAATTGCTTGCTTTTGTTCCCACTGTATTGCCGGAAAAATTGGGCGCGTCGCCGCAGGCAAAACTCTCTTTTGTGTCAGCGCAGTGCTGCTTTTTGCCACCTCTTTTCTGCTTACTTGGAAAAAGCTTAAAGTGAAAGCTTTTTCATTCGATTGGTCATGCAGGTACGCGCTCAAATCGCTGTCTACAGCACTCACAAGGTTGAGAAATAAGGCATGAAGATGCCGTCCCGTTAAAAATTGGGATGGGATTGGTGCAACGGGTAGCAGGTTTAAAACGAGGGTGTGGGGCATTTTTAAATTATATATTTTGTCTGTATATCTGTTAGGTTACTATTAATATTACAGTTAATTTGCAGTCAGGTAAGGTGCGCAATGCGCACCCTACGGATTTGTGCGCATTGCGCACCCTACGTTTAGGTTGTGAATTTTTAGGCGATCGCAATTTCGGACGACAAATAAACGTCTTGAATGGCGTGGAACAATTTTACACCTTCTTCAAAGGGACGCTGAAAAGTTTTGCGGCCGGAAATTAAGCCGCAGCCGCCAGCGCGTTTGTTGATTACTGCGGTGCGAATGGCTTCGGCAAAATCGTTTTTTCCCGAAGCACCGCCGGAGTTGATTAAACCCATTCTTCCCGCATAACAGTTGAGCACTTGATAGCGTGTTAGATCGATCGGGTGATCCGTTGTCAATTCCGAATACACCAGGCTGTCGGTTTTGCCGTAACTCTCGCCGCTGGCTTGAGCGACTGCTGCGTAGCCGTTGTTGCATTCGGGCAATTTTTGCTTAATAATGTCAGCTTGAATTGTCACCCCCAAGTGATTTGCTTGACCTGTTAAATCCGCTGCTAAGTGATAATCTTTGTCTTGCTTGAAGATATCGTTGCGGAGATAGCACCACAGAATTGTTGCCATTCCGTATTCGTGAGCGTGGGCAAAAGCTTGACTAACTTCTTGGATTTGCCGCGTCGATTCCGGCGAACCAAAATAAATTGTGGCTCCGACTGCAACGGCTCCCAAATTCCAAGCTTGTTCGACTGATGCAAACATTATTTGGTCGTATTGATTGGGATAAGTCAGCAATTCGTTGTGATTGAGCTTGACAATGAAAGGGATTTTGTGCGCGTATTTGCGAGATACGCTTCCCAAAACTCCCAGGGTTGTCGCAACGGCGTTGCATCCTGCGGAGATTGCTAGTCTGATGATGTTTTCGCTGTCAAAATAGATGGGATTTGGTGCAAAAGAAGCGCCCGCCGAGTGCTCGATTCCTTGGTCTACTGGTAGGATCGATAAATAGCCAGTATTTGCCAAGCGTCCGCTAGAATAAAGTTGCTGGAGCGATCGCAAAACTTGAGGAGAGCGATCGGTTTGGGCGAAAATGCGATCGACCCAATCCGGGCCTGGCAGGTGCAACAAATCTTTAGAAACTTTTGCTTGATGGGTGAGCAAGTCTTCGGCTTCGTCGCCCAGCAAAGATGCGATCGCACTGGGAACTGATACTCTAGCTGTCATGCAGATTTCCCCCTGAATTTCAATTGCAGGCTGATGATTGCAGACATTAGCCTTGCTGATATTCTAGCAAACAATTCATATTTTCGATCCGGCAATTATCAGCCAAGTTTTTAATAAGATTAGAGACAACAGCAGCGGGACGCGCTACTCTAGAATAAGCTGGCAGTTCCGCAGCAGCGAAAACACCAGCGATCGCCGATCGACACACAACTCCGCCATCACAATGTCACACACTTACTTTGATTCTGAAAACAGCCACAAATCCTTCGAGATGCCCGGTGCCAGACCCCACTACAACCCCGATCGCCCCGGACAAGTAGAGCATATTTTCCTCGATTTAGTGCTAGATATTCCCAAACAAAGCTTTCGCGGCACTTGCAGCATCCGCATCAATCCAGTCCGCAGCGGTATTGACAAATTAACCTTAGATGCTGTTAACCTGGACATTAAATCAGTAAAAGTCGGCGAAACTAAGCAAGATTTCGACAGCGACGGCGAAGTGCTGCAAATTCAACTGCACGAACCAACGGTAGCATACGAACCAATTACAATCGCGATCGCATACTCGGTCGAAAAACCCCAGCGCGGCCTCTATTTTGTCGGCCCAGACAAACACTATCCAGACAAACCAACACAAGTTTGGACTCAAGGCGAAGACGAAGATTCTCGCTTCTGGTTTCCCTGCTTCGACTATCCCGGACAACTCGCTACTTCGGAAATTCGAGTGCAAGTTCCGAGACAACTATTTGCTATTTCTAACGGCGAATTAGTTAGCACAAAAAATGACGGCGACGATAAAATTTATCACTGGTCGCAAACCCAGGTACACCCAACTTATTTAATGACCTTAGCCGTCGGAGATTTTGCCGAAATCAAAGACGAATGGAACGGCAAACCAGTTAATTATTACGTTGAAAAAGGCCGCGAAGCCGACGGTAAGCGCAGCATGGGCAAAACGCCCCAAATGATTGAATTTTTCTCTGAAGCATTTGGATATCCTTACCCTTTTCCTAAATATGCTCAAGTCTGCGTCGATGATTTCATCTTCGGCGGCATGGAAAATACTTCGACAACTTTGCTAACAGATAGGTGCTTGTTAGATGAACGCGCCAGCCTTGACAATCGCGCTACAGAAAGCTTGGTAGCCCACGAATTGGCTCACCAATGGTTCGGTGATTTAGTAGTAATTAAACACTGGTCTCATGCTTGGATCAAGGAAGGCATGGCTTCCTATTGTGAGGTGCTGTGGACTAACAAAGAATACGGCAAAGAAGATGCGGCTTATTATATGTTAGGTGAAGCCCGCAATTATTTAGCTGAAGACAGTTCTCGCTACCGCCGCCCAATTGTCACTCACGTTTACCGCGAAGCGATCGAATTGTACGATCGCCATTTGTACGAAAAAGGCGCTTGCGTGTATCACATGATTCACGCCGAGTTAGGCGACGAACTATTTTACAAAGCAATTCACACTTTTGTGCGGGATAACGCTCACCAAACTGTAGAAACGATCGATTTGCTAAGGGCGATCGAAAAGGCGACTGGTCGCAATCTAATGTTTTTGTTCGATCAGTACGTTTATCGCGGCGGTCATCCAGATTACAAAATTGCTTATTCCTGGGATGGCGACAACAAATTAGCCAAAGTGACTGTCACACAAACTCAGATCAAAGATAGCAAAAAGGACAACGGTAATAACAAAGATGTCTTTGATCTAAAAATTCCCATCGGCTTCGGTTATAAGCCGGAAAAAGATGCAGACGAGCGAAGTGCTGCTAATATAAAAACTTTCACGGTTCGAGTGCACGAACGCGAGCAAAGTTTCTATTTTCCGCTAGAAGAGAAGCCCGCATTTATCAGTTTTGATGTGGGCAATAAATACTTAAAAACCGTTGTTTTAGAGTATGGAGTTGCCGAATTAAAAGCTCAGTTACAGTTTGACCCTGACCCGGTGTCCCGGATTTATGCAGCCAAAGCTTTGGCGAAGAAGGGAGGACTGGAAGCTGTGAAAGCGCTGTCAGAAGTTCTCAAAAAAGATCGGTTTTGGGCTGTGCGGGCTGAAGTGGCTACTCAGTTAGTTGAAATTAAACTCGACCAAGCTTTTGATGGTTTAGCAAGTGGTTTGAAAGATAAAGATGCTAGGGTTCGCCGCGCTGTGGTGAATGCGCTGGGCCAAATCAAGACTCACGAAACTTATAAGGCGCTGAGGTCGATCGTCGAAAAAGGCGACGACAGCTATTATGTAGAAGCGGCCGCAGCTAGTGCTATGGGTTCGATCGCAGGGGCGAATCCCGACGAAAAACCGACGGACGAACAGGTACTCAAAGAGTTAAAATTGGTTTTGAAAGAGCGTCAGGGCTGGAATGAGGTTGTGCGATCGGGTGCTATTGCCGGTTTGGCACAAATGAAAACTTCTGAAGATGCGCTGAATCTAATTTTGAAATATACAGCTATCGGTACTCCGCAAGCTTTGCGCTTGGCTGCAATTCGCTCTTTGGGGACAATTTCAACAGGTCAAACTAAGCTTAATTTAGAACGGATTTTGCACCGATTGGCAGAATTATCTAAAGAGACGTTTTTCTTGACTCAAGTATCTGTAGTGGTGGCTTTAGGACAGATGGAAACTCGCAAAGCCATTCGGATTTTGCGTTCTTTAGCTGACCAAACTCCCGACGGCCGCGTCCGTATGATGGCTGATGAAGCTGTGCAAAGAGTGCAGAAAAATGCTGGTTCTGATGCAGCGGTGAAGCAGTTGCGGGAGGAGTTAGACCAGGTGAAGAAGGAGAATCAAGATTTGAGGAGTCGGATGGAAAATCTGGAGGCTAAGGCGAAGAAAGATTAGAGGGAAAACCGCATACCGGCGCAGATAGAGGCATATTTGGGCGATCGGCTTTTATCTGCTTGTCGGTAGAGGATGGCGCGCGGTTATTATTATTATAATAATATTATTGTTCCGTGGGAGTGCAGGGAAATTTCCTATTTTCGACAGACAGGAAAAGCCAAATATGTTTATTATCCACTTTATTGCTGTCTCAACTTGGGAAGTGTCTAAAATTAGGATGCTTTTTTTATTTTTTAGTTGTAAACCCTTCATGAGGTTACAGCAGCTTTTGCAGCCAGAAATATTGCAGAAATCATGAGTATAAAAATCGCTTTACTGGTTGATCAATCGGGGGTAATTCCCTATCGCATTCAAGACGGAGAAATTGAAGTAATGCTGATTACTTCTTCGGCTAGCAAGCGCTGGGTGATTCCCAAAGGATTAATTGAACCTGACATGACTCCCCAAGATTCGGCCGCCAAGGAAGCTTGGGAAGAAGCAGGCTTGTTGGGTAAAGTGTTCCCGGATTTGCTGGGTACTTACGAGTATCAAAAGTCCGGCTACACTTGTCAGGTAGAAGTATTTTTAATGCAAGTGCAAGCAGTTCTAGAAATTTGGCCGGAAGCTAGCAAGAGAAAGCGGCAGTGGGTAAGTATTCCTAAAGCAATTAAGCGGGTTAATGAACCGGAACTCAAACTCATTTTGGGGGATTTGCCGCATCGGTTCTGGTGAAGAGTCATGGGTAAGGGCAGGTTTACCAATACTTTGGTTTTCAACCATAAATTCGGGTGAACTCGCTAAAAGAACAACATGACTGAAGACTATATGCTGTAAAATTCTGGAGATGCGATCGCCCGGAGCCATCTCCTCAGATGACCAACCTTAACCCGATTAAAATTCTCTCCCTGAATGACCTGCGCGATAACAAGCCAGAACGTCCAGGCTGGTCACTCACCTTCGGAGCCATCTGTGCAGATGCAGCCGCCGTTTGCCTCGACCATGCAGGACACTCTATCCCTGTGACGCTGAAAATCGAGGGGATTCAACCCTGTGAAATCCAAATTCAATGGGATGCGATCGATGATACTATCCGTCGGTTCAACGCCGATCGGGAAGTGGCCACTGAATATGGAGCCTACGGTATCGCGGCGCTCATCATGCCTCACCTCACTGGACTCACCATCATCGAACGTTCTGTCAAAGGTAAAGGCTTAGGTTTTGACTTTTGGCTTGGTTCGCTCGAAGATCCAGGCACGCTATTTCAGCGCAAAGCCCGCTTAGAAGTATCTGGGATTCGTAAAGGTTCTGACAGCATTATTCAAGCCAGAGTTAACATAAAATTAGAACAAATCCGCCCTTCAGATAACGTAGCTCCTGGCTATGTATCTGTAATTGAGTTCGGTACTCCCAAAGCACGGATCGTCAAAAAATGCAGACCGTAGAAGCCCTTCACCACGAAGCAATGGAACTGGTCGATCGAGCCGTTCTCGCCCGTCAGTGCGGTGATATCGACCAAGTGACTGCACTCACCAGAGCCGCCTTTGCGAAAGAACGGGCGGCAGCGGATTTAGTAGCAAACGAATGGGATTTTGAGCCTACTCGTTCTATACTGCATCGGAGCGCCGCCGTACTTGCCATTGAGTGTGCCCAACTCCGGGAAGCAGAACGGCTGATTGGACGCGCCCTCGCAGGCAACCCTCCCACAGACATTGCTGATGAACTGCGTGACCTGCTTATAGAAGAAATTTACTCGCAGCGCCCAGCGATTGGAGCTTAATTTATTTAGGCGTTAGCTGAGAGGAAAGGAATGCTTTCGGCTAAGTTATCCTTAACTTCAATGCCCTGTTTTCTAGCCCAAAACTGGCTTAAAAAGTGAATTTGCCGCAAGCCGACAATTAAATTTAAACCTGGTACAAACATCCACCAAACAGTTAGTGGTTCTTTGATTCCTTCTTGGCTGTACAATTCGTTAACTGTGTTGTAAAGTTTGAACTGCACGATGTAAATCCAAGCAATCCCCACGAAGGAAAACCAACCAAACCATCCGGGAACGTCGGGATCGAATATCCGCAAACCTTGGGGGACGGCTACTCCTAAAACAAAGGGCAATAAACAAAGTGTCCCCGACCAACCCTTGCCGTTATAGCGACGCAATTCTTCTTGAATAATCCATTTGTACCAGCCGTAATATAGTAGCAAGCTGACTCCCGACAGCAAAATTACTCGCCACAAGGAGCGGGGTTTACCTAAAGGTTTGTCGGACATTTTTAGATGTAAGATATGAATGGCTTTATTTATTGTATTAACATTTGTTAATTATTGCAAAATCATCTCTCGGATCGATCGCGCGGTTGCAGGGGCCAGCAGCACACCGTTGCGGTAGTGGCCGCTAGCGACGAGAACGTGGCTGTTACCCAGAAGCGTCTCGATAATTGGGGCGGGCCGCCCTTCCGGGCGAGGGCGCAATCCTGACCATTGCTTGATGATTTCAGCTTCGGCTAAGGCGGGACAAAGTGCGATCGCCCTTGCCATCACTTCATCCAACATATCAGTATTCGCCTGAACTTCCCCGCCATTTTCCGAAAACTCCACCGTCGCTCCCACCCAATATTCCTGATTGGCTAAAGGTACAATGTGAACGTCATCGCAGGTAATTACTGGCGCAAAATCGGGGTTTCCTAGAGGATTTTTTGACCGCAAATGCAGCGCTTGTCCCAACACCGGGCGAATGTCCACCAATTGATTTAACGATGCAGTAACAGCCCCAGAACCCAAACCAGCCGACACAATTAGGCGATCGAACTCGCCACTAGCAGCAATCGCCCACCCTTCAACTTCCACCCCAAACTCAAAAATCACCCCATTTTGTGCAGCAGCATCCACCAAAGCCAAAGTTAGCGCGATCGGATCGACTTGTCGGTCTTGAGGCGAATAAATTGCAGCAATAATCTGATCATTTAAATAAAGATGAGGGCAAAACTCGCGCACTCGTTCCACATCCCAAAGTTCCAATTTCCAACCTTGAGATTCGCGAGTTGCGATCAACTTTTCCCACTTACTTAAATCCTCTCCCTCCGAACACAGCATCAAAATTCCCTGTTTATTAAACGGAATTTTCCGCCCCGTAACTGCTTCCAATTCAGGAATCAAAGTTTCGTAGCGCTGAAGGCTGGTTTCCCGCAATTTCCAACTTCTGCCCTTAGTTTTGTGACTGATAACTCCCATCAACACGCCGAGGGCTGCACCTGTAGAACCCTGTGCCGGCTGCTGTTTGTCGAACACTGTGACTTTTAGTTCGGGGGATTTACTTAGTTCAAAGGCGATCGAAGCCCCGACAATACCGCAACCAATAATTGCAACGCGAATCATTCAATTTTAGATTTTAGATTTTAGATTTTATAGAAGAAGAAGACCGGGCGGTTGAAACCGCGTCTCTACAAACAAAACCCGCCGACGCGGGTTTAAGAACGGGCAGTAAAAATTAAGTTTTACGTTGTTTTCTTCAGTCCGCGGAGGCGGACTTCGTTTTTGTAGGCGCGGTTTCAACCGCCGTCTTATCTTCAGTTGGCGTCCGGCGGACATCGTTTGTATAGACGTAGTTTCAACCGCCCTCTTATCTAAAGTGATTAGGCTTTAGGAATTAGCTGCAAGAAACTATCGAAATGATTCACAGCTTTTTGATAACTAGCCGTGATTTTGGCATAGTCAGCCACTTTAGCAGCGTTGTCAATCTCCACCAAATCAGCAAACAAACTCTTGGTCAAATCAACAGCTTCTTGTTGAGCTTTGGGTAACAAAGTGCCTGACACGGTTTTCATGGTGCCGCGCAAGTCGCCTAGAGGCCCGTGAATGTAAGTTTTGGCATCAATCCAATTTCTGTTTTGAATTAGGGTTCCTAGGTTGTCCATGCGCGATCGGAATTCTGTCAGTGTAGGAGCATAGCGCTGAATTTGCTGGATCTGGGCTGCTGTGTAAGTCGTGGGAACTTTTGCTTCGACACTACTGCAACTAACCAGAAATGCCATCATAAACGCCATCATCAAGGCAAAAAATGAACGGGGACGAGTCATATCGATTTTTGATTTTTGATTTTTGATTTCTCGTTGCGGGCGGGTACGGGTACACCGCCCCTACGCACCGAGAGTTAGGTACAAAATATTATTTTACCTCCTGACGGCGCAGAAAAGTTATCATAGCATCGCCAACTTTTTCTGACCAATGTTCTTGAGGATAATGCGAGACTTCTTCTAGGGTGACTAACTCGGCATTTTTCATGGAACTGACTAATTTTTTAGCTGGTTCAACACTCAGCCAAGGATCGGTTAAACCCCACACAAATAAGGTTGGTTGTGTCCATCCTTGTAAGCCGGATTCAATTTCTGCCATTGATTTTGGCAATTGAATGTTACGGACTGTATTCATTAGCGATCGCCCCGCATCCGAACTCTTCAAAAACGGGCGGCGGTAAACATCTAAATCTTTGTCTAATACTCTGATGCGACTGCCGCCTTCGAGGGTTCTGTCCACCAAAAGTGGGTCTTGGGTGATCATATCGCCAATAAAAGGCAGCCCCAACTGCTGCATTTTCCAAGGCAATTTGATATCTGCTGAAATTGGTGTATTTATGACCACTAAACGATCTATTTTATCGGGATTTCGTAAAGCGTATTGAATGCCGACAGATGCTAAAAATCCTTGGACAACTAGGGAAAATTTGTCTAATTTTAGTGTTTCAATAAAGCCACTGAGGGCATCAACAAAGGCATCGGGAGTGTAAGCAAAGTCGCGTTTGTCTGGTTTTGTCGATCGCCCGTAGCCCACCCAATCCGGCGCGATCGATCGAAATCCCTGGGCTGCCAAATCCGGCATCAGAGCAGTCCAGGTAAAGCTTTGGGAAGGCAAACCATGCAGCAGCAACACTGGTGGTTTATCACTTTCGTTAACCGGATTTGTTTCCCGATAAAACCATTCCAGCGCGCCTACTTGAATTGTTTTGTCATCAATTGGCATTATTTTACTTGTTATAGTAGATGTTGAAGGAAGAAGGAAGAGGGAAGAAGGAAGAAGGAAGAGGGAAGAAGGAAGAAGGAAGAGGGAATAAGGAAGAGGGAAGAAGGAAGAGGGAATAAGGAAGAGGGAAGAAGGAAGAAGGAAGAGGGAATAAGGAAGAAGGAAGAAGGAAGAGGGAATAAGGAAGAAGGAAGAGGGAATAAGGAAAAGAGAAGAGGGAAAAGAGAAGAGAGAAGAAAAAATTTAGTAGAGAAGAAGGCTTTAGTTATTATCGCGCGTTTGTGATATTTATCTAAAGAATAAGGCGGGGAATACCCGCCTTACTTACCTAATAGTTGGGTACGCATATATCGGCTTACCCAACTCATGAAAGTCCTGCTTAGAAATTCATTTCAGCAGCTTGAACTTTTTCGACCTGTTTCTTCTTAAGAACCAGCATAATTTGAGCCAGCATGGTTATAGCCACGAAAGCCATCAATCCTTTAACTCGACCTGCACTTTGTAGCACAATTTCTACATCTTTTTGACCGAAACCGCCCACATTAGGATTGTTCGTCAAAAGTTCGCCGGCAGCAAGTGTTTGTCCTTCAGTAACAATCAGTTCTGGGCCTGCGGGAATTGTATCAACAACCGCTGCACCTTCTGCTGGTTGAATTGTCACTTCATAACCGCCATCTTCCGGTTGAGCAATCTTAGAAATGCTGCCAGCTACCGAAGCATTATAAACAGCATTGTTGCTCTTAGCGCCTGTAGGATAAAGCTGACCGCGACCACGGTTGCCGCCGACATAAATTAGATATTTGCCGTAGTGAACTGACTTGTCAGTTTCAGGATTTGGCGACAAAACTGGGAATACCAATTCTTTGTATTGTTCACCAGGCAGCGGGCCCACTAAAACAATATTTTGTTGGGTTTCGCTGTAAGGTTGGAAGTAAAGATCGCCGACTTTTTCCTTCATTTCTTCGGGAATTCTGTCAGCGGGAGCAATCTTAAAACCTTCGGGTAACATCACAACGGCGCCTACATTCAAGCCGCCTTTGCTACCGTCGCCGGTAATTTGCTGCACGCTTTGATCGTAGGGAACTTTGACAATAGCTTCAAAAACTGTGTCAGGTAAAACAGATTGTGGAACTTCAATTTCAGTCGGTTTTGCACCGAGGTGGCAGTTGGCGCAAACAATGCGGCCTGTGGCTTCGCGGGGAGTAGCGGGTGCTGTTTCCTGGGCCCAGAAAGGGTAAGCAAATGCTGCTTGGGGAAGTGCGATATCGCTGGTGAGGAAAAATGCGGCGGTGACGATCGCAATTAAGGCAGTTTTGGCGATCGTCTCGGCACTGCGGCGAAATATCGCAGATAAATTAGTTTGTGGCATTAGAGTATTCAATCTCAAAGGTCAGACAATTTAGTGATTGATCAGAAGTGCGAGCTTAAAAGCTCGCGAACAGGAGTCATTAGTAATTGATCATTAGTCATTTGTCGTTAGCTGATGTTATTAATCCGCAGTCTTAATTCCATAGTTATTAGTTGTTAAATACTGACTAATAACTAATAAGTTTTTACTGCTAACTAATGACTAATGACTCACAACTAAGACCACCAAGGTGCTTCGCCGCTGCGGAAATCTGTTTCTGTCCAAGTGGTAAAAGCAATCTTGTCATCTGCGACAGTGGCGTGGGCCAGGGCCAGAGACAAAGGTGCGGGGCCACGTACCACTTTGCCCTCACTGTTGTATTGAGAACCGTGGCAAGGACAGATAAACTTGTTTTCGCTAGCATTCCAAGGCACGACGCAACCCAAGTGAGTGCAGACTGCATTGATGCCGTAGTCGGCGAGAGATAAGTCTTCTTTCACCACAAGATAGGTGGGGTCGCCTTTGAGGCCTTGGGCTAAGGTGCGATCGCCCGCGGGGTGCGAAGTCAAATATTCGCTAACGATGATGTCGTTGCCCAAAGCATCTTTAGCAGTGACACCGCCACCGGCTGCCCCACTCGACGGAGGAACAAAATACTGGACAACGGGATAGAGTGCGCCCAGTGCCACACCTGTGACTGTACCGAACGTCAGCAAATTCATAAATTGGCGACGCCCCATATCGGGAACATCGGGATTTCCAGCAGAAGATTGAGCCATGACCTGCCTTTACGGTTTTAAGTTACGTTTGTTTGTTAGGGAATTTGTACGTGCAGATAACTGGCGTAGTCGCAGCCCATCTGCTCGCACCAACTTTAGGCAGCGAAAATTCCTTTTAAGAATGAGCCTTCCAGCCTTTATTAGAGTATTATTACATTTTTTGAACTTTGTCTTTTATTGTTTAAGAGATTCACTCAGGAGCAACCATGACGGGCAAGGATTTACACCAGCTACTCCTAGAAAAATGGGGAAAATCTTACGATATCAGATTGCGGCGGACGCGGGGCAAGATTTTTGTGCAGGTGATGTGGAAATATCTCGAACAGGTGTCTTTTCCGATGACGGAGGCTGATTATTTTGAGCATTTGGACGCGGTGGCCAATTACCTCAACGGCTGGGGCAGCACGGAACAGGTGAGAGAATACATTGTCACTACTCGCGATCGCCCGCGTTTGGGCAAAGCTGTCAGCGTTCCCCTGGATTTGGGCGAAAGAGCCTCAGAGTGGTTGCTTGACGAGTTTTAAGTCAGTAGTCAGGAGTCAGGAGTCAGTAGTCAGTAGTCAGGAGTCAGGAGTCAGGAGTCAGGAGTGGTCGATCGCCCCAGCGCGGCTTGTAAAGTTTTGTGTCTGGGCGGGGCTGGATTTTTTAAGTTGAAAGTCCCAAAAATCGTGAGGCGAACTTGTCAGCCGACTTGCTGGCGCTGACAAACTAAGCTGTCGCGCAGCTAGTTTTCGCAGTTTTTTTGATGAAAACTCTTGTATGGCGGGCTTTCCGATGCGAAGAATGCTGTGAAATATAAATGTCGCAACAGCTTATGGGGTTCTTGTAATTTTGGGCGATCGAATTTCTAGCTTACCAAAATCAACCGAACCAATTTCTGTCAACAATTTCACCTACAATGAGTCTCAGATATCTTGTGAAATTTAGGAGAATGTTGTAATGGGTGTTGCAGTTGGAATGGTTGAAGTCTTAGGATTTCCCGCTGCCGTAGAAGTTGCAGACTCAATGGTGAAAGCAGCCCGAGTTACTTTAGTTCGCTATGAAAAGATAACCCGTGCCTACTGGACAATTATAGTTAGAGGAGATATCTCTGAAGTGCAAGCAGCCGTTGCTGCTGGAATTGAATCAGTTAAAAAGGTCGATGGCGGAAAGTTGCTATCGTATCACATAATTGCTCGTCCCCACGAGAATCTAGATTACATTTTGCCGATCGGCTACACACCTGAAGTCGAACAGTTCCGAATGTAGACAAAGTTTTGATAAAACTTTGGTGTGGAGTTTTAACTTTTAGCAATTATAGAGGCGCGGGCGATCGCACCTCTATATTTTTTGGCAGCGAGGCGATCGATCTTTCTAATTCTCACCGCCCCAAAAGCTTCACCAAACCAACGCCACCAAAGTAAAGAGCGAGCACCGCACCCCCTAAAAGACTTTGCGTTAAAGGGTCAGTAGAAGGCGTTAAAACCGCACCCAAAACAGCCGCTCCCAAGACTACATAACGCCAGCCCGATAGCATTTGCTTAGAAGAAACTATGCCCAAAACACCGAGCAATACTTGAACGATTGGGATTTGAAAAGCTAAGCCTGTGCTGAACATTAACAACAGCACAAATTTAAAGTATTTGTCGATCGACCATAATTGCTCTACAACATCCGCCCCGTAGGTAACAAAGAAGTTCAGCGCCGCCGGAATCAGAGCGATGTAAGCAAATACTAAACCGCCCAAAAATAGGAAACTCGAACCAAAAAACACTGGGCCCAGCAACCCGCGTTCTTTGCGAGTCAAACCTGGTAGCACAAATAGCGCTATTTGGTAAAAAATAAACGGACTGGCAATTAGCAAACCGCAGTATCCCGCTACTTCAATCGAAACAAAGAAATACTCGCCCGGAGCTAGTTGCAAAAACTTGACTGGCCCGGCGGGTACTTCTAACAATTGTACGATCGGTTTAACTGTTAAAAAGCAACCAACTACACCGATGGCTACGGCAATTAGTGAGTAGAAAAGTCGTTGCCGCAATTCTTCTAAATGGTCGAATAAAGACATTTCAACTTCGTCGGGAAGTTCGTCTAGAAATTCGTTTTCGAGGTTGCGGGAACCCATGAAACTGTCTGCGATTGATGCAATGCTATTTTTCGGGATAACTTTTTCGTCTTCTAAGTTATCGTCGGCGATTGGTGCAATGCTATTTTCCGGGATAACTTTTTCATCTTCTAAGTTTTCGTCTTCTAAGTTGCTGACATCCGTGAAATCATCGGCGATTGGTGCAATGCTATTTTCCGGGCTAACTTCTTCACCTTCTAAGTTGCTGACACCTACAGAATCATCGGCGATTGGTGCAATGCTATTTTCCGAGCTAACTTCTTCACCTTCTAAGTTGCTGACATCTACAGAATCATCGGCGATTGGTGTAATGCTATTTTCCCCGCTAACTTGTTCGAGGTTGTTGTCGGAATCTTGTTCGGATCTCTCCAAGTCTGAGGGCACAGTCATAGGTATTTGTGATTTTATTTAGGTTTTACATTTATTGATCTTGGATGCAGGTAGAATCAAAAATCGGTTTCTGGGTTAATCCCGATCGCCCTTTTTACTGTAACTCCAACCGCGCAATTTTGGGCTAACCCTTGCCACGTAAGATATATAATGTCTGAGTCGTGTTGGTCAAACATAGTTTTTTTAACCGTCAATGGCGATCGCAATTTTGCCAACAGCGCGCCCAGTTTCGCTGTAAGTGTGGGCGGCTGCTACCTCTGGTAAGCTGTAAGTGCGATCGACAATCGGCTCAATTTGCTCAGATTCGATTAATTCCCGCAAAAATCCCAAGTCATCCGGGTTGGGATTGGCTAGAATGAATTTAGCTTTTTTACCCGATAAAAACCAGCTCGTCAACATCGGTGCGAGGTTGTCTAAACTCGGCAAAGTCGAGATATAAACTCCCTCGGCTTGCATCACTTTTTCGCATTCAGCAAATGTTTTTGTGCCGACAGCATCCAAGATGATATCATATTTTTGTGGCTGTTGAGTAAAGTCAATCTCTGCATAATCCAGAACCAAATCTGCTCCCAAACCCTTGACAAAATCTCTATTTTTGGCGCTGCAAACTCCCGTCACTTCCGCGTTCATTGCTTTCGCCACTTGCACCGCAAACATCCCGACTCCGCCGGAAGCGCCGTTAATCAATACTTTTTTCCCCGCTTGAATTTCACCCAAATCTCTCAACGCTTGCAAAGCAGTTAAACCTGCGATCGGCACTGCTGCTGCTTCTTCATGGGTGATGTTTTTAGGCTTAAAGGCGGCACTCGATTCTGCCACGACAGCGTATTCGGCGCAAGCACCGCCAGCGATCGGATTTAAGAATGTATAAACTTCGTCTCCGGGTTGAAATTTAGTAACTTCCGAGCCGACTTCTACAACAACTCCCGATATATCTGAACCAACAATTCGAGGAAAGTTAAATCCTGTAA
The DNA here is from genome assembly GCF_036705955.1 of Microcoleus sp. A6-C6. Taxonomy (NCBI): domain Bacteria; kingdom Bacillati; phylum Cyanobacteriota; class Cyanophyceae; order Oscillatoriales; family Microcoleaceae; genus Microcoleus; species Microcoleus sp. A6-C6. The sequence continues at coordinate 66,630 of NZ_JAUBVR010000023.1, forward strand.
GTAGTTGCAGGTGTCCTTGCCGGATTTTCCAGTCTACGGGATTGACGCTGCTAGCGCGAACTCTGACTAGCAATTCGTTGGATTTGGCGATCGGCTTTTCTAATTCTCGGTACTGCAATTCCTCGGCGGAACCGTAGCGATCGTATGCAACTGCTTTCATGGCAAATTTTCCGGTTTATTTCCAATAGAACACTCAATCCTTTACAATTACAGCACATTCGATCTAAATGTGACACAGTAAATTGAGGAAGCCTTGTAGCAGCGGGCGATCGACTCTTGGAGGCCGACCGACTGGACGCAGGCGTGAGGCAATGGGTTCGCTGGCTGAGTGCGATCGACTAGCGATTAAAGTTAATAGGGACGGGGCGGGCGATTCCATAACCCTGAGCATAATCTACTCCAATCTCCCGCAATTTCTCTAAGATAGTCTCGTTTTCGACAAACTCAGCTATAGTTTCCAGATTCATCGCATGGGCAATATCATTAAAGCCTTCAACGAGCGCCTGAGAAATCAAATTATGGCTAATATTCTTGACAAAAGTACCATCAATTTTTAGATAATCAACTGGTAAATTGATCAGATACGCAAAGGAACTCAACCCGCTGCCAAAATCATCTAAAGCAAAGCGACAACCAATTTTTTTGAGTTCGCTCATGAAATTTCTGGCTTGCTCAAAGTTCGCGATCGCTGCGGTTTCCGTGATTTCAAAACAAATACTCTGAGGAGGAACTTGGTAGCGAGGAAATTGTTCTATCAAAAATCTCATAAATTGATTGTTACTAATGCTAGCGCCTGAAATATTAATCGTATATAAGCCATTAGTAAGAACTTGTTGCCCAGATAAATTATGATAATTTGAGAAAAAAGTTTCGATTACCCAACAATCGATCTCAGTTATCAATCCATAACGCTCGGCGGCGGGAATAAACTCATTGGGAGCGACTATTTCTCCATTTTCGTCTAGCATTCTTAGCAAAATTTCATAATGCTCTACTGATTGGTTAGAAGTAATAGAGACAATCTTTTGGTAATAGAGACAAAAACGATTCGTTTCCAACGCTCGACTGATTTGGGAAACCGCCAGTCTCTCACCACGTTGTCTAATTAGTTCGCTATCATCTAGGCTATAAACATGAACACAGTTGCGGCCTCTGGCTTTGGCCGCATAACAAGCTGCATCAGCCGCTCCCAGAACCTCCATCAAATCTTGGCTGGTTTGGTCAATGGCAACAACTCCAATGCTGACTCCGATAATAAAGGTTTTGCCATTCCAAATAAACCGAAACTGATGCACTAGGTCTTTGAGTTGTTCCGCAATCTTAGCTGCTTGAGAGAGGGGACATTGAGTAAGCAAAAGACCAAATTCATCACCTCCCAAGCGAGCCAGCGCGTCATTAGCGCGAACTCCCTTTTGTAAAAGTGTAGTGATTTGGCGCAGTAGCTCATCGCCAGCAATATGACCTGCGGTATCGTTAACGACTTTGAACTGGTCTAAATCTAAATAACAGAGAGCGTGCTGCTGATTGCTATCTTGAACAGAGGCGATCGCCTCAATTAGTTGCTGCTCAAATCCTCGACGGTTGATTAAACCCGTCAGAGCATCGTGAGTGGCTTCCCAAGAGATTTGACTAGCAAGATTGCGCGATTCGGTAACATCATGAAAGACGATGACTGCCCCGATAATTTGACCTTCGCGGTCTCGAATCGGTGCTGCTGAGTCCTCAACGGCATACTCCGTCCCATCGCGGGCAACGAGAATGGTATGGTTAGCTAAGCCCACAATTCGATTCTCCAACAGAGCCTTGCTAATCGGATTCTCTACTGGCTTTCGCGTTACTTCATTGACAATTACAAAGACTGTAGACAGGGGGAGTCCCTTAGCCTCATGAGCCTTCCAGCCTGTCAGTTGCTCAGCGATAGGATTGAAATATCGCACATTACCTTGAGCATCAGTAGTAATAACTGCATCGCCAATCGATTGGAGCGTCACTTGAGCTAGTTCTTTTTCGGCAAAGAGGGACTCTTCGAGACGTTCGCGTTCTTCAATTTCTCTCAAGAGAAGTAAATTCTGCTTTTGGAGGCTTTGTTGCAACCGTCGGATGGTTAGGTGAGTTTCGACACGAGCTAATACTTCTTCGACTTGAAACGGCTTAGCAATATAATCTACCCCACCAACAGCAAACCCCTGAACCTTATTGAAAGTTTCATTGAGAACACTCAAAAAAATTATCGGAATGCCTGCGGTTTTATCGTCATATTTTAATTGTTTACAAACTTCATAGCCATCCAAATCAGGCAATTTAATGTCGAGTAAAATTAGTTCCGTCCATCGCGATTGGGCGGCTCGGATAGCCATTGCGCCTGTTGTGGCACTGCGAACTTTATAACCATGTGCGTTCAAAGTACGACTGAGAAGACGCAGGTTCTCAGGCAGATCGTCAACAATTAAAATATTGCCTCGGTAGTTGGTACCTGGATCGCTAACCCTATCCCTAGTTCTATCGACAATCCTACTGATTTCCATACTTTCTTGCCAGAGGATTATAAGCCTATGAATAAGAGTATACTTGAATTATTAGGCGATCATCAACTCACTTTACGCATAAAGAATTCGTGCATCGCAGATATCTAGGGCTGGCACGGTGCACAGTCACTACAAAATCTGACTTGTTCAGGTAGGGACACTCCCCCCGTAGTTGCCCTTCTTCGCTTCGCGTAACATCAGAAGAACAGTGTTTTAACCCAAGCAGCCGATTTATGAACAAGCACATTTCTCAAAGGGCAAATCTACTCGTCATTGCGATCGGATGTCTCGTGCTGCTGGGTTGGAAATTTGACATTTCCCTACTCAAAAGTGGTTTTCCCGGTAGGAATTCGACGATCAAGCGGGCAATGGCAGAACTAAATCGCTAAGCACTTCAGCACTCATGAATTATTCAGGTTAGGTATGATTACACAAATTTTTGAAAGTGGAGGATTCATTCCTCATGGTCACTGCTATCTCTGGCAAACAAACTTAGTAGGATTACATATTTTATCCGATGGTTTAATCGCTTTAGCTTACTACTCCATCCCAATCATGCTAATCTACTTTGTGCGACAGCGCCAAGATACTCCATTTCTGAAAGTAGTTTTTCTGTTTAGCGCCTTCATAATTGCCTGTGGTACAACTCATATCATGGAAATTTGGACGCTTTGGTATCCTACTTATTGGCTTTCGGGAGGAATTAAAGCTATTACTGCTCTGATTTCTATATATACTGCATCTGAGCTACTGTTTTTAATTCCATCTGCCTTAGCTTTACCTACTCCAGCTCAACTTATTGTGGCCAATCAAGCCTTAGAGAATGAGATCGACGAGCGCAAGCGGGCTGAAAAGGAACGCCAACAAATTGAGGTGGCTTTACGAAACAGTGAAGAGCAGTTTCGCAAGGCGTTTGAAAATGCGTCAATTGGAATGGCGCTCGTTTCACTTGATGGGCAATGGGTTAAAGTCAATCCTGCCTTATGTCAGATTCTTGGCTACTCCTCAGAAGAGTTGTTAGCGTTAACTTTCCAAGACATTACCCATCCCGACGATTTAGACCTGGATCTTAGTTATGTACATCAGCTATTAGCAGGAACAATTTCAAATTACCAAATAGAAAAACGGTATTTCCATAAACAAGGAAATATAGTTTGGAGTCTTCTTGATGTGTCGCTAGTACAAGATGGACAGGGAAATCCACTGCATTTTATTTCTCAGATCCAAGAAATTACCGCTCGAAAAGAATCTCAAAAGACGCTAGAGCTTCAGAGTGTTATTATGCATAACATGGCAGGTGGAGTGTGTTTAGTCAAAGCATCAGATCTGACGATCGTCTACACCAATCCCAAGTTTGATGAGATGTTTGGCTATGCAGAGGGTGAACTCGCCGGTCAATCTGTTGGTATAATAAATTACCTCGATGCAGAGATTACACCCAACAAAAGCCTTGAAGATGTTGTCACTCAAATTGAGCAGCAAGGAGAAGCAAAATATGAAGTCTACAATAAGAAAAAAGATGGAAGACTTTTTTGGTGCAGGGTTCATGCGTCTAGGTTTGAGCATCCTGAATATGGAACCGTATTGGTTGCAGTTCAGGAGGATGTGACAGAGCTCAAACAAGCTGAGCAAGCCTTGCAAGCTACCACAAATCGCCTCAACTTTCTCCTGAACTACAGCCCCGTCGTTATTTTTAGCTGTAAACCTGATGGCGATTATCGAGCAACGTTCATCAGCGAAAATGTCAAAGATGTATTGGGCTATGAAAGCATTGCGTTTTTAGCAGATTCTAAATTTTGGGTGGATAACTTACACCCAGATGATGGAGAACGAGTGCTTAATGGCTTAGCCAATCCATTCGTCAATGATTTTTATTTCCATGAATACCGTATGCGTCGCTCAGATGGGGTTTATCGCTCGATGCTCAATCACCTCAGACTAATTCGAGATCCTGCAGGTAGACCCGTGGAAATGTTGGGATATTTAATTGACATTAGCGATCGCAAACAAGCCGAGTTGGAACTTCAGCAAGCTAAAGAAGCAGCAGAAACAGCCAACCGAGCCAAAAGTATGTTCCTGTCCAATATGAGCCACGAACTCCGTACTCCTCTCAATGCTATTTTGGGATTTACGCAATTGATGAGTTACGATCCTGCTCTGACTCCCGAACTCCAACAAGATCTGGCGATCGTCAATCGTAGCGGCGAACATTTATTGGAATTGATTAACGACATTTTAGATTTATCCAAAATTGAGAGCGGACAGATGACACTCTATCTTTCTGACTTTGAGCTAAAAAAATGGCTGAATTCTATTGAAGAAATGTTCCAAATTAAAGCCCAATCGAAACGATTGAAACTAATTGTCGAGCGAGAACCCAATCTTCCCCAATTTGTACATAGCGATGAGAAAAAACTGTATCAAGTCTTAGTCAATCTGCTCGGTAATGCGATTAAGTTTACTAATCAAGGAAGCGTTACCTTACGAGTGAGATCAGAACAAATCGACCAAACGTCCTGTCGCCTATGTTTTGAAATTGAGGATACTGGAGTGGGAATTGATCCAACAGAAGTTGACAGCTTATTTAAGGCGTTCGTGCAAGCTGAAGCTGGGAATAAATTGAATCAAGGTACTGGTCTAGGTCTAGCTATCAGCCAAAGATTTGTCCAACTCATGGGTAGTCAGATTCGGGTTCAAAGCACATTGAATCAGGGCAGCATTTTTTACTTTGAAGTTGGGGTAAAGTTACCTCAAGCAGTCTGCGTTGCCTCAGAATTGCCTAAACAAAGAGTGATTGGTATAGCTCCAGGACAACCAACTTACCGCATCCTTGTGGTTGAAGATGTAGAGGAAAATCGCCGCTTATTGGTCAAACTCCTTACCTCAGTAGGTTTTGAGGTGCGCCAAGCAACACAGGGAGTTGAAGCACTCGGAATGTGGGAAAGTTGGTTCCCAAACCTGATTTGGATGGATCTACGAATGCCGATCGTGGATGGCTACACAGCTACTAAATGCATTAGAGAACACCCTCATGGAAAAGAGACTGTCATTATTGCTTTAACTGCCAGTGCTTTTGAAGAAGAGCGAGAGAAAGCTCTTATGGCTGGTTGTGACGACTTTATGAGCAAGCCATTTCAGGAAGGGCTCGTCTTTGACAAACTCGCTCAACACTTGGGAGTAGAGTACATCTACACAGTTGTAGGAAAAGATTGCCAAAAACTATTTGTTGATTATTTATCTCCAGAAGATTTAGCCGTGATGTCCTCTGAGTGGTTAAAACAAATGTATCAAGCTGCCTACGAGGTTGATTTTGAAGTCATGAACGAGCTAATCAAACAAATTCCCGCATCTAAACCAACCCTTTCCAGTGCGCTAATTGATTGTGTCAATAACTTTCAGTATGACCAAGTTATGGAGTTAATTCGACCTCTGCTCCCGAATCCCGTTTAGTTATCGAGTTTAAGGACAAAGAAGCTATAGTGCTTTCAGCAGTGGGTATATTTCCAATAGAAATCAACAGGGGAAAGGATTTGGGAGTTTTTGGAGATGTCTATTGCAGATATCCATCAGCATGAGGAAATTACATACACACACATTAGATGGAATGTGCTGTATCATATAGCAATTCTCTTTCGTTTGTGAACGGGATTTATTTTTTTTATTAACCGCAGAGGGCGCAGAGGGCGCAGAGAAAGAGAAAAGATAGAGATGGAAAAATGATTGATTTAACTGGAAAGGTAATTTTAGTAACGGGCGGCTCGAAAGGCATTGGTGCAGCGACGGTTCGGACTCTGGTTAATGCTGGGGCCGAGGTGATTTTGCATTACTGTCGCAGTCAGCAAGCGGCGGAATCGGTAGCAGCAAGTGTCGCGGGCGATAAATGTTATTTATTAGCTGCTGATTTGATGTTACCAAAGGCGGCTTATAGTTTGTGGCAAGATGCTTTAAAATGGCGCGGTCATATTGATATTATAGTTAACAATGCTGGGATTATGCAGTCAGCGGAGATAGAGGACGATTTTGATGTTTGGTCGTCAGCTTGGCAGCAAACTCTACAAGTTAATTTAGTTGCTGTTGCCGACTTGTGCCGCGAAGCAATTCTGCATTTTAAGACTCGCAAAGGTGGTACAATTATTAATATAGCAAGTCGCGCTGCTTTTCGTGGCGATGACCCGAATTACCTGCACTACGCCGCCTCAAAAGGTGCGATTGTTGCTTTAACTCGCAGCATTGCTAGAGGATTTGCGGCTGAGAATATTTTGGCTTTTACTGTTGCACCGGGATTTGTCAGTACGGAAATGGCAGATAAGTTTATTCGGGAGTTTGGCGAAGCACAGATTGTGCGCGATATCCCGATCGGCAAAATCGCCCCTCCTCAAGATGTCGCCAACGTTATCGCCTTTCTAGCATCAGGTTTGGCAACCCACGCTACCGGAACAACGATCGACATTAACGGAGCATCTTACGTGCATTGATGCTATCCGTGATACTGCACAAAACATCTAATTGTAGGGTGCGCAATGCGCACCTTACGACTACCTCCAAAGACTCATGAACACACATTTTGCCACCAACCAATTTATAACCTTAGCCAGACGCGAAAACAGCAACAAATAAATTAAATTATATAAAATACTACCTTAAGGAAAACTGATTATGACAGCAGATAACGTAACCAAAAGCAAACGAGTTGCTATCCTGATCGAAAATGGAGTTGAAGATTCGGAATTTCTAGTTCCTTACAACGCCTTAAAACAAGCAGGATTTGATGTAGTTGTCCTCGGTTCGCGGACAAACGAAAAATATGCCGGTAAAAATGGTAAAGTTGCCCAGCAAGCTGACGGAACTACCGCCGAATCATTAGCAGAAGAATTCGATGCAGTGATAATTCCCGGCGGCATGGCTCCCGATACAATGCGGACAAATCCCAATACAGTGCGGTTTGTCAAAGAAGCGATTGAACAAGGAAAAATAGTTGCTGCTGTGTGTCACGGCCCGCAACTTTTGATTGAAGCTGACGCGCTCAAAGGCAAAAATGCGACGGGTTTCTTGGCAATTAAAACAGACATGATTAATGCCGGAGCTAACTACATTAACGAAGGTTTAGTAGTTGACGGCAACTTGATTACTTCCCGTCAACCCGGAGATTTAGCAATATTTACTACAGCAATTATGGCGCGCCTCGGTTACGGTGGCAAAGCAGTTGGTTTACCCGAAGAAACGGACATCAGTGCAGAATGGTGGAAACTAGCTAATGGTTGGGGAGGCTCCACACAAAGCGACATTGTTAAAGGTTTGAATACCGCCCTCGCAGGGGAACGCTATGCTTGCGAAGCCTTTCAACATTATGCGGAAAAAACCGGAGATAGCGATTTGCGATCGCTCCTGACGGAAATGATCCAAAATAAACAGAAACACATCCTCGCTCTCGAAAACCGCCTCAACGATTTCGGCGAAAAACCCTCAATTCCCGCCCAAATTGCTGACAAATACGCTAAATTAAAATCCTCCATGCAAGGAACAGATGAAACTTTCTTGCTGCGCAGCACTCTCGGCGATTTGCAAACAGGTGTTGTCGATATCAACCACCTGCGGGCGAAGTTCACAGATCCGGTATCAACTGCCATTTTTACAGAGATAGAAGCGGATTTGTCCAAGTGCGAGCAAGCCGTTGCTAAACTCTTCCGTGCCCGTGCAGTATCTCAAGAAATTAAAGCGCCAAAACCTTCAACTAGCCCCGCTGTCAAGATGTAATCTGCACGCGGATTAACCAGTTTGTAGTTGTGTCTAGGGGTTAAAACCCTCACCCTGAACACAACTACAAATTTGTTGTGCAATGATAAAATACACGCCTTTGCGGTAAAATTAAACCCAAGACTAAAAAGCTGACACTGAAGTAACTGTAAGGTGGAGAGTTTTATTAAATGGGTTCTATTTTTGTTTCAGCGGGACACGGCGGGTTTGAAGGCAGCTTGCGGGATCTGGGGGCGATCGCACTTGGCACCACCGAAGCCCAGGAAATGATCCTAACTCGCGACTTATTAGTAGCGGAATTAAAGCAGCGAGGTCTAGCAACTTTCTCCGTACCCGATACTCTGAGTTTGCTAGAAACTATCGCTTGGATAAACAATCGCAGCCTCGCGGGAGATGTAGCGGTAGAAATTCACGGCGACTCTTTTTCTAGTCCCCAAGTTCGCGGCGCCACCGCGTTTTATATTGGCAGCAACCCCACGCGAAAAGCAGATGCGGATTTAATTTTAAACGGCTATTTACGCAGGTGCCGAGAAATACCAAGCCGCGGCGCAAAAGCAGATACTGAAGCTGGTGTTGGTAGCCTCGGATTTTGTCGGCGCATCAACATTCCTTCGCTACTTATTGAACTCGGTTTTTTGACCAGTCCCGATGACTTGCGAATTATTCAAACTCGTCGCCGCGATGTCGCCCTCGGACTCGCTGACGGACTCGAAGCTTGGTTAAAAAATACGAATTTGAAACCCTTGCCAACACCAACTCCCGCACCGACTCCCGCACCGACTCCCGCACCGACTCCCGCACCGACTCCCGCACCAAAACCTGTAGTTTATCCCTTAATTAATATCCAAATCAACGGTGGGCCGCACGAAGATAAAGGCATTTTGGTGAACGGAAATGCTTTTGTCCCTTCCGAAGTTCTAGACATTCTCAACATCAAACCAGAGGCAGTCGATCGCCGGGTCACGTACAATGGAGTAGTCTTCGTGCGGGCGATCGACTTGCGCGATCGGGATATCTCCGTAGCATGGGATCAGTCTACAACATCAGTAGTGCTGCGATCGCGCCGCGATATCCTCTCAGGCGTAGGAAAAATCATGGATCGCGGTCTAACTACCGCCCAACAAATGACAACATTTCTCACCAAAAATAACAGCAAAGCCCTAGCAGACTTTCCGAATTTACCTCAAATTTACGTGCAAGAAGCAGCCGCCGAAGGAGTCAGCCACGACGTAGCTTTTTGCCAAATGTGTTTAGAAACAAACTATCTCAAATTTGGCATTGCAGTCAAAGCAGAACAATTTAACTTTGCCGACATGGGAGTCATCAGCCCCACAAATTCCGGCCTCTCATTTCCCGACGCCCGGACAGGAATTAGAGCGCAAATTCAGCACCTAAAAGCTTACGGCAGCATCGAACCTATCGACCAACCTTTAGTTAAAGAAAACGTGCGTTTTCGCTTTGTCAAGCGCGGTGTCGCCCCCACCGTCAACGAACTTGCAGGTCGCTGGAATTCTGACCCCTTATACGGACAAAAAATTATCAATATCATCCGGCTTTTGTACGAAAATGCAGGTTTGTTATAAATTTATCTGCATTTAAATCAAAGACTATCTTAGGGTGCATCAGAGCTTAATGTAGCTATCGCAGACTTAAAAAAATTACCTGCTCCGCACCCTACGATTAGTTAGCTGTTCTGCATTTTTATTTAACTACTTGGGCTGGTTATTATTCCCACTCATAATATTTTTTTGATTTGCCGTTACAAGCAATAGCTTGGCAACGATAAAACACAAGCTTTCTTCCTTCTTCCTTCTTCCTTCTTCCTTCTTCTTATCACTATGGTTTCCAGCAACATCCAATTTTCAGACACTCAAAATCATTGGGCAAAAATATTCATTGACGGCCTAGTAGAACGGGCCGTGATCAGCGGTTTTCCCGATCGCACTTTTCGCCCCAACAGCAACCTCACCCGCGCCGAATTTGCCGCCATTGTCAGCAAAGCTTTTCCCGTACCCGACAAACGGCCCTACATTCCCTTTATCGACGTTCCCGCCACTCACTGGGCCGCCGCCGCCATTCAAACAGCATATAAAAGAGGGTTTATCTCCGGCTATCCCGACAATCTGTTCAAACCTGAAAACAGGATTACCAGAGCCGAGGCATTAGTTGCCTTAGTTAGCGGCATATTTGGGTCAAACGCTCAACCAACAACCAATCTGGTTCTCTCAAACATCTACCAAGACAGTACAGAAATTCCCAATTATGCCAAAAAGGCGATCGTCATAGCCACCCAATCCGAAATAGTCGTCAACTCCCCCAATTTAAACCTATTAAATCCCGCCGGAAATGCAACCAGAGGCGATGTCGCAGCCTGGGTTTATCAAGCATTAGTACATCTCAAAAAAGCGCCAGCAATATACAATCAATATATTATAGTTCTTAGCAAAGTTCCCAGACCCCAAGTTTACGTCAACCACCAGCGAGAATTTCGCGGAGTTTGGATCACATCAGTGTGGAACATTGACTGGCCCTTGAGCAACAAACTCTCAACAGAACAGCAAAAAGCCGAACTGCTAAAAATTCTTGACAGGCTGCAAGAAATGAATTTCAATGCAATTATTCTCCAAATTAGAGCAGCAGGCGATGCCCTTTACGCCTCACAATTAGAACCTTGGAGTGCGTGGCTAACAGGAACTCAAGGAAAGCCACCAGAACCTTATTATGACCCTTTAACATTTGCCATTGCAGAAAGCCACAAACGCAACATCGAAGTTCACGCTTGGTTAAATCCCTACCGCGCCAAAGTTTCTTATACCCAAACCCCTCCCAACGTCAGCCCGCACATCTCTGTTACCAATCCCGAATGCGTTTATCCGTGGGGAGACGACTTGTGGATGGATCCAGGAATTGATTTAGTTGTAGACAAGACTTACAACGTCATTTTAGACGTAGTAAAACGATACGATATAGACGGCGTTCACTTTGACGATTATTTCTATCCTTATCCGATTGCCGGCAAAGAATTTCCCGACAGCAAGATTTACAATAGTTACGTCTCCAGAGGCGGAAAAATGAATTTAGGAGATTGGCGTCGGGAAAATGTTAACAAGCTAGTTAAAAGACTAGGAGAAGGAATTCGAGCAGCCAAACCAAACGTTAAATTCGGCATCAGTCCCTTCGGCATATATCGCCCTGGCCAGCCGCCGCAAAGTCGCGGTTTAGATGCCTACGAAACACTTTACGCCGATGCCAAAAAATGGTTAGTATCAGGTTGGGTAGATTATCTAAATCCGCAACTTTACTGGCGCATCGACCAAACAGCTCAAAGCTATCCAGTTTTGCTGAAATGGTGGCTAGAAAACAACCCACAAAACCGACATATTTACGTGGGAAATAACTTAGGAAAACTTGACGGTCAGAAGTGGAATGTAGAGGAAATCAACAATCAAATTGAGATTACGCGCAACTCCAAACAAAACTTAGCTTTAGGCAATGTTTTCTTCAGCATGAAAGCATTTAGCGACAATCGTCAAAAAATATACGATAATTTCAAATCCAATACATATACGCAACCCGCACTCGTTCCCGTAATGCCTTGGCAAAATGGAACGCGGCCAGCCCCTCCCGCATCAGTCGTAGTCCAAAAAATTGGCAACAGCAATATTTTGCAGTGGAAAAATCCCGCCGATAAAAACATTCGTTCCTGGACGCTTTATCAAAAGAATGGCGATAGCTGGAAGCTCATCAAAATCCTCAATGCAGACACAGTAGAAGTCGCGGTAGGAACGGGGATTTACGCTTTGTGTGCGGTGAGTATCATGGCTGTAGAAAGTGTAGGAGTTTTCATAGAAATAGGCTAATAAAATATAAATGTAAGGTAAACAAGAATATGCAAAACCTGAGACTTCCCGAACAAAGACGAAAAATTTACATTGAAATTGCCCTACGCAGATGCCGTCCTGGTAGTGGCAGTACCTTAGAGTTTCTCAGCAAAAGAACTTGGAACCGTCCGGTGACTAACATTAAAGCTATTATCAAACAAACTCCATTCGTAGTAGTAGGAGGAATTGCAACCAGACTTTATATGCCAGAACGCATGACTGATAAACTTGAGATTTTAGTATTGACTGATGATGCTGAAAATTTATATCAAGAATTAGTGGCTACTGGAAGCATAAAAGTTGGAGAACTCAGCATAGGTGGTAGTAGTTGGCAACTACCAGATGGTAGTATTCTGGATGTTCTTGAATCACAACAACCTTGGGTTAGAGAAGCGATCGCAAATCCCAACATTGCCCCCGATAATTTACCAATTATCGGATTACATTATTTGATATTAATGAAATTACAAGCCAGTCGTGGTATAGATATTGGCGACTTGACACGGATGTTAGGAGGGGCTGATGAAACTGCCTTAGAATTAGTAAGAAAGATAGTAAAAACTTACCTTCCTGATGCGGTAGAAGACTTAGAAAGTTTAATTGTACTAGGAAAATTAGAAAGGGGAGAATTACGTTAATTGTTTAGACTTTACATTGCACTCATTCCCAAAAAATCTTAAAAATATCTGCGTTTATCTGCGCTGCATCTGCTTTTCATCTGCGGTTGACATATCAATCAAAGATTCCTGCAATAAGTCTAAACACTTTCTCTTCGCCAAGATGAACCCAACCGCAGCCAAACCCCTTTTCCTTCTAACTACTGTCAACTGTCAACTGTCAACTGTCAACTGACTTCTTCCTCTAGACAGGAGACACATTGGGTATAAATGCGCTATCCTATTCCCCATATTTTGATGTTGAGGAAAAAAAAGCCGTGGTTCCCTTACGCGATGAAAATCCCACCAGTATCACTCCCTACGTTACCTTAGGGCTGATTGCTGCCAACGTATTAGTATTTTTGTACGAACTCACTTTAGCCGATCGCCAATTAACGCAATTTTTCTACTCATGGGCGGTAGTTCCTTGCCAGTTAAGCAATATGTGCCGGGTATCTCTGCCAGTTTCGCCATTTCCCGAATGGACGACGCTAATTAGGGCTTGCTGAATAATCGAGCACATATTGCCTCGTCTGAGTTTCGATACTGCGATCGAGAATAAAGTGCA
>NZ_JAUBVR010000154.1:0-4412 GCF_036705955.1 Microcoleus sp. A6-C6
GTGGTGAATGTGTAATTAAAGTTTACAATTAAAGCCGTCGAGCGAAGGACGGGGTTTTAAACCCAATTATGTGATAATAACGTAAGGTGCGCCGCAGCGCACCCTACAAATATCGCAGACAATTTATCAAACAATCTCGTCCGGGTTAATTCCCTGAGCGCGTAAATATTCAGCAAGGCGATCGGCTCGTTCGCATTCGCGATCGGCCCGTTCGCGTTCGAGTTCGACCCGTTGTCGTTCCGCTGTTATCTGTTCTACACCCCACAAAAGCAGATTTCCTGCTTCATCCCACCAGCGCAACCAATAGCCTGTACGCTGTTCTTTTTCCCCCGCCAAGTTCCCAAATACAAACCAAAATCTGCTATCCAATGGCGACCTTCCTCATCAGGAAATTCTAATTCGTAATTGCCATTTTGCAAGCGATATACCTCCAATAATCCACTTTCCGGGTCAAAAATGATGTAATTTTGCACTTGCAGAATTTGTTCGTAAAAAAACCACTTTCCGGGAGGAAAAGTACGTATAATAGAATATTCCTCGCCGTCTGTTTCAGACAAAAACTCCATAACAATGGTTGGGATTTCTCCTTCCAAGTTTGGAGTGTAGCTTTTGCGGTCTCTTCTCGATTCTGCGGGTAGTACCGAAGGTATATAAACCCAATCTGGTGCTTTGATAACTAACTCGCCGTTAACAGTAGTGCAAATACCAAAGTTGCTAGCAATCAGCATTAGTGGCCCGATTAATCCTCTTAGTTCTAAGATCTCTCGCAGTGCTCCGGCAATTAGCGGTTGACCTGTATTCTCAACTGGTTTTTCTTCTAATTGGAAGTCGTCTGGCAACTTCTCCCAAGTTACGGTTATTGCTACCGTTTTTTGTTTTGGGTGATCTTGAGTCGCGACCATGACTTTACTTTCTAAAGTTTGATATCTTATCATAACATACCCTAAGATCAGACGTACGGTTGAAACCGCGTCTATACAAACACTCACCCGCCTCCGCGGGTTGAAGAGTGGGCGGTTTAAAGTACGTTTTGCGTTATTTTTTTCAGTCTGCGGAGGCGGACTTTATTTTTGTAGGTGCGGCTTCAACCGCCGTCTTGTCTGAGAAAAAACATGAAATTTTTAGATTTAACAGTAGCTTTGCTAATCTTGCTGATATCGGCTTGCCCTTTGCTTGCCGACTCTACAAATCCAGTTGCTCAAAACTCACCAGTTGATGAGCCATTTTGCTACATGAAAACTGCCGATGGCAAAATAGTAGACTTAGGAAGATTGTGCCAGAAACAGCCAAGTTCTGGAACTTCTCAAACTTGCATTTCCGGTGCCAACATGGCGGCAAAAGTGTCAATTGCACAGGCAAATTATGACGGCAACTTTTTTAGCGGTCAAGTGGTCAATCAAGGCTGTAAAACAATCAAGAATGTGAAAGTCAATTATGAAGTTTTGGACGAGTTAGGTGATTTAATTGACAACGGATTTATCTACACTCAACCTGTTACTCTTGCACCAGGACAGTCAGCCACATTTCGGGGCGCAGTTGTCGCCGGGGCTAAGGTGCAGGCTACTTATGCAGACGCTCAAGAATGATTGTGGCGATTTGCCCGATCGCTGTTATCATATTTTGGCTCAGATATCTGTATGACTTACGCAGAGATCCCCCTAAATCCCCCTTCAAAAGAGGGACTTTGAATAATAATCTTGTCCCCCCTTATTAAGGGGGGTTAGGGGAGATCGAAGTTTGAATATTCTTGTAGAGATCCCCAAAACAGAATTTGCGAGGGCAAAATATCTTGAAAACTCGATCGACATACTGGCAAATCTTACCCTACCTCCGTCCCCAAAAACAAACCATCGGTAAAGCACTAGCTTGTACCGTAGTCTTTACCATATTTTGGCCAATTATCGCGTGGTTGGTTGGCGAAACAGCCAAATTTATAGGAAAAGGAGATTTACAAGGATTCGCCCAAATTGCTGCACTCAGCGCCGTTATATTTCTGATTCGCGGTACAGCCCAGTACGGTCAAGATACGCTGATGGCAAAAGCAGCTTTGACTATTGCTTTAGAAATCCGCAAAAAAGTTTACTCCCACCTCCAAAAACTCAATATCGGCTACTTTGAAACCGCCAAAACCGGAGACTTATCCTACCGCCTCACAGAAGATATTGACCGCATTGGCGAAGTTGTAAATAAATTTTTTCATCAGTTTATCCCTTGTGTTTTGCAGCTAATTGCCGTCCTGGGATATATGATTTATCTCAACTGGCAATTAACCTTGGGTGCATTAATTATTGCACCGTTGATGGCAATTTTAATTGGCTGGTTTGGCGAGAGACTTCTCACTTACTCGCGCCAAAGTCAAAATCGCATTTCTGATTTATCAGCTTTGCTAACAGAAGTATTCAGCGGCATTCGTTTAATCAAAGCGTTTGTAGCTGAAGATTACGAAATTGCCCGTTTTGCAGAAGAAGCTGAACAAAACCGCCGCGCTAAGTATTTGTCGGAAAGAGTAAAAGCACTTCAGTTCGTTGTAGTTGGCTTTCTGGAAGCGATGAGCGTGATTTTGCTGTTTTTCCTGGGTGGTTGGCAAATTGCCCAAGGAAACCTCACAGGTACTGAATTTATCAGTTATATCGCAGGGGTGGCGCTGTTAATTGATCCGATCGCCATTACAACTGCAAATTACGGCGATTTCAAGCAGGGAGAGGCTTCTAGCGATCGCATTTTTGAACTTTTAGCCATTGTACCCGCTGTTGTCGAAAAGCCAGGGGCGATCGAACTTCCGCGCGTTACAGGTAAAGTCGAATATCGCAACATTAATTTTGCCTACCCCTCTCAACCCCCCCTTGATAAGGGGGGGCAAGGGGGGGTTCCGATTTTGCAAAATATGAGTTTGCTAGTGCTTCCTGGAGAAATGATCGCCCTTGTGGGCGCATCCGGTGCGGGGAAAACTACGTTAGTAAATTTGTTGCCGAGATTTTACGATCCGCAAGCGGGACAGATTTTAATTGACGGTATTGATATTCAAGATGTCACCTTAAATACTCTGCGCCGGCAAATCGGTATTGTACCGCAAGAAACTATTCTTTTTTCGGGTACAATTGCTCAAAATATCGCTTTTGGGCAATCTTATTACGAACTAAAAGATGTGCAGAAAGCTGCGGAAATTGCTAACGCCCATCAATTCATTACTGAGTTTCCCGATGGTTATCAAACTTGGGTAGGAGAAAGGGGTGTAAATTTATCTGGCGGACAAAAACAAAGAATTGCGATCGCCCGTGCGGTTCTGCTCGCTCCCAGAATTTTGATTCTGGATGAAGCTACATCGGCGCTGGATTCGGAATCTGAAGGTTTAGTTCAGGAAGCGCTGGAAAGATTGATGCGCGATCGCACTGTGTTTATCATAGCTCACCGCTTGGCTACTGTCCGTAGAGCCGATCGCATTTTAGTTCTGGAAAAAGGCAGAATCGTCGAATCGGGGACGCATGAGGAATTGCTCGAAAAGGGCGATAGGTACGCGGGCTACTACGCGCAACAGTTTAGTCAGTAGGCTACATTAGAAACCGGGTTTTTGGCCGAATCTGCCGGCCTCAACGAAGTATTCTCAAAAAAACCCGGTTTCTGATTACTTGCGCGTAAGTCCTATGAAGAATGGTACAATAAATTATCCAACTGGAGATTTACTGATTCTAGTTAAAAAGAAGAGGCCGTGCCAACATGATTCAAACCACAGCCAAACTACTAACATTTGAGGAATTCCTAGAGTGGTATCCCGATGGCAAAGGACGTTTCGAGCTACGAAATGGAGTAATAGTTGAGATGAATCCAAACGGTGACCATGAGGAAGTTACAAGTTTTCTCATCCGCAAAATTAACGTAGAAATCGATAGACTAAATATTCCTTACATAACACCATCAACCTATTTTGTCCGACCTCCAGCAGCTACTACAGGGTATCAACCAGACATTATAGTATTAGACAAACCTGCCTTAATTTCGGAGCCATTTTGGAAAAAATCATCGATTATTACGCAAGGTAAATCTGTTAAACTTGCGATCGAGGTAGTTAGCACCAATTGGCAAGATGATTACC
Organism: Microcoleus sp. A6-C6; assembly: GCF_036705955.1. NCBI lineage: Bacteria > Bacillati > Cyanobacteriota > Cyanophyceae > Oscillatoriales > Microcoleaceae > Microcoleus > Microcoleus sp. A6-C6. The sequence goes on from NZ_JAUBVR010000154.1 coordinate 4,091, forward strand.
TGGTTAAAGTGGCTGATTATGAAAGATTGGGTATCCCGGAATATTGGGTTGTGGATTATGCTGCTTTGGGCGGCAAACGCTTCATTGGCAATCCGAAACAATCTACTATCTCAGTTTATCAGTTAGTTGAGGGCGAGTACCAGGTTAGCCAGTTCCGAGAGGGCGATCGAATTTTGTCGTCTGCTTTCCCCGAACTAAATCTGACTGTTGAACAGGTTTTCGGATCTATCCAAAGGGAAGAAGGGATAAGCTGTTGTACACTTAAATAGGGTATAATAAAAAATTAATTTAGTCAATCAGTACAAAAATGCCAGCTAAAAAT
>NZ_JAUBVR010000155.1:0-4407 GCF_036705955.1 Microcoleus sp. A6-C6
TGCACTTTATTCTCGATCGCAGTATCGAAACTCAGACGAGGCAATATGTGCTCGATTATTCAGCAAGCCCTAATTAGGGACGATGCTCTGAGCAAAGTCCCACAATCTTTCTTGTGGGACGTTGCTCAGAGCATCGTCCGATTATTGGTGCGGAGTGTACGCGCTACTTTGCATTTTTATCGGGAATCCCGCTAGTTCTTAACATATCAGCAACTGTGGCGCAATAACTCGGCAGTCCAACGCTTTCGGGATTGACAAGATTTTGATAGGTAAAATGGCGGTAGCTGATACAAAATCTGTCCCAAGCAGCCATCTGAATTCGGAACAGCCAGATAAAGAAATCGGCTAGCCAAGCTGACAGAGTGATCCGAAAAAATATCTGTTTATGCAAATATTTGCAAGCTTGTTCGACAACTTGGTTCGCGGTAATCGCCGGATTTCCTAGCACAAAATGTCGCGTTTCCTCGGAAGCTGGGGGATGTTCTACTAAGTAATTAACGACTGTGGCAATATCTGCGCCGTGGATGAAGTGAAAGCTGCCATCTGCCTTAAACCAGCGAATCAAACCTATCCATTTGGCGACAAGTGGCAAACCGGATGATAGGTGAGAAACGGGTTTTTCTGCATCTCCTCCCAATACTAAGGTTGGGTAAAGTGCGGTAATCGGAGGCACATTTGTCAAGGTCGATAATTGCGTCATGCAATCGTATTTGGATCGAACATAATCTGTTCCCAGTTCCCCGGCTTCTTTGAGCAAGTTGTTGTCTCTACCGAGGATGCTGGCTGTTGAAAAGTATATTACTTGTTGGCAAGTCTGGGGCGAAAGTAGTTGAATTAGGCGCAGGGTTTTGGTGACGTTGACATCAAAAACTTCTTGGGTTCCTCCCCAAGCTGTGGCGGCTAAAATTGCTACGTCTATTGTTTGCAGAAGTTCGGCATGGCGATCGATATCTTTCATGTCGCCTTCTATAATATTGATGCCGGGGCGGGCTTTCCAGTCAAATTTTAGCTTATCGGGGTTGCGAACTAATAGGTAAAGTTCGTGGTTTGTCTGTTGAATCAAGGTTTCGGCCATGTAGTGACCGATACAGCCACTTGCACCCGTCACAAAAATTTTTTTGGGGTTCATTTTGCCGGAGGGGAAGAGGGGAGAAATGAGCGTTTTTTATGGTAGGGAAACGGCACTGCCGTGTCCTCTTTCCACGGTAGGGAAACGGCACTGCCGTGTCCTCTTTCTTACAAATATTGTGTGTTTTGTCCACAAATATTGTGTGTTGTTGGCACGGAAGGAGACGGCAATGCCGTGTCCCTACAAATATTGTGTGTTTTGTCCACAAATATTATGTGTTGTTGGCACGGAAGGAGACGGCAATGCCGTGTCCCTACAAATATTGTGTGTTTTGTCCACAAATATTATGTGTTGTTGGCACGGAAGGAGACGGCAATGCCGTGTCCCTACAAATATTGTGTGTTGTTTCGACGGTAGGGAGACGGCATTGCCGTGTCCCTACAAATATCGCAATCAAATCGCAATTTAAGCAGTAACTGCGAGCAATTTGTCGGCTTGTTTGGCGGTTTCAAAGAAGAAACGCACGTTGTCTTCGGGGGTTCCCGGTAATACGCCGTGTCCTAAATTGAGGATGTGTCCGCGCGGGCCCGCTTTGCGAATTGTATCAAGAATTCGATCGCGAATAAACGCTTGAGAACCAAACAACACGCCGGGATCGAGATTTCCCTGAACGTTCATGTTGGGGCCCAAACGTCGGCGGGCGTCGGCCATATCAACCGTCCAATCGACGCTGATGATATCCGCGCCGGATTTTGTCATGCGTTCGAGGAGGCCGCCACTACCGCTGACTAAGAGAATTAGCGGGGTGTCGGGATGGGTTTTTTTGACTTGCTCAAATACCTGTTTTTGGTATGGTAAAGCGAATGTTTCGTAGTCCTGCGGGGACATTTGGCCGGCCCAGGAGTCGAACATTTGGACTACTTGCGCGCCGCAGTCGATTTGATAGCGCATATAAACTGCGATCGCATCGGCGAATTTTGACAGCAACTGATGCAGTAAAGTTGGATCGGAAAATGCCATGTTTTTGATGATGGCATAATACTTAGAACCTTTACCCTCAACGGCATAGGCCGCCAGCGTCCAGGGCGCGCCGACAAAACCGAGCACCGTGGATTTGTTGCCTACTTCCGCGCGCAGGGATTGGAGAATTGTTTTGATAAACGGCAAGCTTTCTTCCGGGTTCAGCGGTTGCAGGTTGTCGATTTGCTCTTGAGTGCGGATGGGTTCGTGGATAATCGGGCCTTTGCCTTCGGCGATGTCCATGTCGATGCCCAAACCGGGCATTGGGGTGACGATATCGGAAAACAGAATTACGCCGTCGGGTTGAAACGCGCGCCACGGCTGAAGGGAAACTTCGATCGCAACTTCGGGAATTTCGGAACGTTCGCGAAACGAGGGATACTTTTCTCGCAAATCTCGATAGGCCTTCATGTAGCGACCGGCTTGGCGCATCATCCACACGGGCGGGCGGTCTAGGGTTTCGCCGCGGGCTGCCCGCAACAGTAAGGGAACTTCGTTTAATACCGACATTTTAACTTTTCTCTGACTTAGATATTTCAATGCCTTTGGTAGCTTACCATTGTGCGATCGTCCTTTTTGATCGAAAATTCGGCGATCGGCGGGGATGGAGATGAGGCAATCGCCTGAGTTCGATAGCAACCTTCTGGCACGTTAACAGTTGACAGTTGACAGTTGACAGTTGACAGTGAAGTTTTTAGGCTGGGCTTAAATCCCCTGTCTAAAAACAATCCACCTAAAGGTGGGGGCTTAAATCCCCTGTGCTTTGGTCAAGGCATCCTTAATAGCTGAAACTATTGCTAAGGAATGAATTTTCACCTCGACCCTTCTGTTACAATGACAATCGAAACTAACAGAATGCGCGACGCCGACATCAAGCAGACAAAGCATCTAGCACTCTTTGCAGCAGCAAAGCGCCCAAAATCAGGACGGCAAAATAAAAATATGTTTTTTGACAATTGGTTTGAATTGATTCGGATTTTGACGATCGGCGTTTCCGCTTACGTCGTGCTGATTTTTTTGCTGCGAGTCTCCGGCAAGCGAACTCTGTCGAAGTGGAATGCCTTCGATTTCATCGTTACCATCGCGCTCGGTTCGACGCTGGCGACTATCGTCATGTCAAAAGACGTTTCGCTCGTCGAGGGCGTTGTCGCCCTCGGCTTACTCATCGGGCTGCAATTCATCGTCACGTGGCTTGCCGTGCGGGTAAAGTGGGTAAAAAATCTGATCAAAGCCGAACCTACTATGCTGCTCAACCAAGGCCAATTTCTGCCTGTGGCGATGCGGCAGCAGCGCGTGAGTGAATCGGAAATTCGGGCGGCGATTCGGGGGACGGGCTGCGCGTCGATCGAAGAAATCGAAGCAGTCGTGCTGGAAACCGACGGCAGCATGAGCGTTGTCAAAAAATCTCCGAACAATTCGCGATCGGCTCTCCAAGATGTAGCTTAGTCGATCGGCACCAGCTATTGTCTGTCATTGCGAGGCCCGTTAGCGTAGCGATCCGAAGGAAAGCAATTGCGGGATCTGTTTTGTATGGAAACTAATTGAATGGAAACTAATATTTTGCAGCGCTTGTGGTATCCCAGAGGTTAACTCCCCACTGGCTGGGTAAACTAATTGAATAGAAACAACAAAAAAGGTGGCTGTCAGCCGCCTTTTTCTTTTATCTACCCATCCTTAAGATATAATGAAGAAAGTTCTAGAAGGCAAAGTAGTGCTAGGAAGTTATTTATGCAAACAATCCTATTAAGTCACGAAGAAGTCGGAAAGCTTGCGAAGCAACTTTATGAAAGCACCATCCGTGAAAAAGTAGAGTCAGAAAACAATATTGGTAAAATGGTGATTATCGACATTGAGACAGGTGAGTATGAAGTTGACAAAAATGGCTTGCAAGCAGCGCGGAACCTCAGCAAAAAGCATCCAAACCCTAGGCTTTTTGGTATCCGAATCGGATACAATGTTGCGGCTTCCCTAGGCGGTGTTATGGAGCGTGTTAGCAAGTGATTTCTGGTATTGTAAATGACGGACACCCCACTGTTGCTGTGCAATTTCGTTTCCCAAATCGTCCAGACTTATCTATCGAGTTTGTAGTAGACACAGGATTTACAGATCAACATCGTCTTCAATTTGCCGATCCCAGACTTGTTGGTGATACTCTATCAGCCAAGCCGTTAGTTCGGATAGTTCCTTAACTGACAAGTTCATAATTGCTGTTTCAAGTTCTTTAACACTCATAGATTTTGCGTATCCGCTCAATAAATCGGGGTAACAGCAAAAAAGAAGGTTCACAATCTAGCCACAGCATGGTAAAATACAAAACA
>NZ_JAUBVR010000024.1:0-79639 GCF_036705955.1 Microcoleus sp. A6-C6
AATTGTCCGGGGAAGCATTCGATCGCCGGAATATTCCCGTAGTTGGTGACAACTTCAATCGCGGGACGAGTATCATTGGCCTTGAGGCGATGGCGTAAAATCAAGATGGTGCTATCAATCCCTTCGTGGAGGTTGAACTTTTGTTTTTGGTCGCTATCGGCACGGGAGAAAGTGCGGAGACTCTTGCTGATGCTGGTGATGCGATCGCCTCCATCTTTCATTGCTCTGATTAACTTGGGTAAATCAGAGCGTAAATATTCTAGGTCAATTGTCTCTAATTCCTCTTCAATTTCAGTCCCTGGTTGAGGGAATTTATCGTTGTAGAGGTCAATCAGCCCAAATAGGTCGTTGATGGAATCTTGGACAGCACCAACGTTGCCAATAATGCAGCCGACGGGATTGTTGATTTCGTGGGCAACTCCGGCGACCAAGTTACCTAGGGCCGACATTTTTTCACTTTGGACAATTTGAATTTGGGCTTGCTGTAATGAGTTTAAGGCATTTTCTAAGGCAAGGGATTTCTGCTCTAAGGCAAGTTCTGCTTCTTGACGATCGGTAATATCATCTGCCAGCGAAGCAACTCCTATTAACTCGCCATCTGCATTCATAAGTACATTGTTATACCAAACACAAATAATCGTTTTGCCATCCTTTGTAAGATTTTCATTAATACTGTAATTACCACCCTGCTGCGATATAATATCGACGCTGACTCCCTTTAGTTGTGCTTGAATCACTTCAGGAACGATAAATGTGAAGTGACGACCCAAAGCCTCCTGCTTGGTATAGCCAAAGATTCTTTCTGCTGCTGGGTTCCAGTCAGTAGCCAGAAAATTGATATCCCACTCTATGACGGCTACTGGAGTTTGCTTAACCAATAGCTGGAGTCGTTGCTGGGATGCTTGCAACCGAGATTGTTCTGCACTCAACCGATCGAGCGATCGCTCTAGTTGTTGAGCATAATGCTGCGATCGCTCATAAAGTTGGGCATTTTCTAAAGAAATAGCAGCTTGAGCGCATAGCAAATTGAGCAGTTCAACGCGATCGCTCGTGAAAGCACCCTTTGCTAAATTATTTTCTAGATATAAAATGCCCATCAACTTCCCTTGATGCAAAATCGGGCTGCACAAAATACTCTTAGGCTGCTGGCGCATGATATAAGGGTCATTTGCTAAAGTCAGATCGGCACTCGCATCAACTATTACGGCAGTCTGCCTGTTGTGCAAGACTTTGTAAATCAACTTCAGGGGAATATCTTGACTCTCTTCAATGGGAAGGCGCTGCAACACGACAGCCTCTGTCCCCAGGGTAATCAAGCCTTTAATTAACAGGCGATCGTCTCGCAACAGCATTAACACGCATTTATCGGCTCCCGCATTTTCGATGACAATGGAAAGCAACGATGAAAGGAGTTTTTCGAGTTCAATTTCACCTGAGATAGTATGGGAAGCTTTGAGAATCGCAGCTAAATCTAAAGCCACATAAGCACTGCTGCTAGAACTGGCGGAACAGGTGGATGTCACAGTCCCCAAGGTGAAGATAGTGTCGTTAGCGCAAAGAGCAGAACGAGTTTGCTGTAATATGGGAGCAAGTAATTGCGGATAGCGTTTTTCTAAGTCAGCGACTTTGGCTTTCGCACCCCAGCGAGCATAGCCATAGTAAGCTTCAATCGCGTATTCTTGGGCGATGCGCTGTTTATTCCATTGCAAGTAAAACTTGGCTGCCAATTCATTGGCGAGAGCTTCTTCGTTGATAAATTGATGTTCTTGAGCAAGATTTATGGCTCGGTCATAACACTCGCTGGCTGCATTTTTTTCACCCAAAACTCGATAACGCTCAGCCTCCACTAGATACCATTTATGCAAGTGGTTCATCGGGGCATGGTGCGCCCACTGGTGCAGAATCGTTTGATGGGTGGCAGCAACAGCAAGCAGTTCGGCTTGCTCCGGTTCTGGTTGGGTAGGGAAGAGTGCTAGATGAGTTAGCGCGGCATAAAAATGGAAAATAGGAACAAAAATCGAGCCCGATACGGCCATTAAACACAGCTTGGCTTGGGTAATATAGTTGCGTGCATCTGTATAATTACCAAAATAGTAAGCAAGCAGCAGTTTGTAGATATAGGCTTGCGCGATCGCTGTTAAATCGTTATCCTGCTGGTGCTTACTTAGCATCAACGTTTCATTATAAGCATTGCCGAGCAAGCAATATGGTTGACTGACTAATTCAATCAAGTTTTCTGCTGCTTGTTTTCCTAAATTTACATATACTCGAGCAGATTCTTGTTTCACTTGAGCCAAGGCTACACTATAATCAGCCATGTCTTGAATAAAACTATTCAGTTCTTCACCGCTAAAAAACCTGCCATTACTGTGACCACCGAGAGCAAAACCAGCGTGTAAAAAATCTCCAGTTTCTATGCCAGTCTGGTAAGCTGTTTTCAGAGTCGGAATCGTGGCATCTAACCGCTCTCGGTAATGTTGAATAAAGCAACCAAATAGAGACATCACAGCGGATTTAATCTTTTGTATATTAAATTTTTCCAGTAAACTTAGAGCCAATTTACCAAAAGCATAGCCTGCGGAAGGATCTTCCAAGAAAGCACACAATACCATGCCGTGAATACCATACCCAGTTATTGATGCCACGGTATTGCCCGATCGAAGAGATAAATTCACCATCATCGAACTTAGCAATGGCAATAAACCGGGCATTCCTTGAATAATTGGTGAAAACAACATTGCCATCAATTCCATTGCAGCCTGAGCGTTAGGATCGGTCATTAATGGCAGATCGCTCAAGTCTTCAATTTGTCTACCTTCGAGTTGGGTAGCAAGGCTTTGTAGCATTCTGCTAGTCTGGGATTGATCGGGTTCTGTAGGCAGTTCAACCCCCAATTGCTCTAAAGCTTGTCTGCCAATAGCGATCGCCTCCACCACATTACTTTGTAAAACTTGCGCTGCAATTTGAATTTGATAAATTTTTATTTTATCTAAAATCGTTTTAGCCGATCGCAACACGACTGTTGTTATCTGTTCCATGCCCTCAAAATCACTATTCAAATAACTAGCTTCAGCCGCCGCAATATGGAGGTTCAAAGTCAATTCATACTGGCTGTGCCAACAGTTTGTTTGTAGTAGCTCGATTCCTATTTGGAAATATGTCCTTGCTGCTGCGTATGCTGTAGAATTTATCGCCTTACCTCCAGCTTTAAAATTTAGTTGAGCTAATATTTCTTGTTCTCTCGGTTCAGTAATTAACTTAATTCCTTTGTTCAAATGCTCGACAATATCAAACAGTTTTTCCTCTTGTTCTATTTCTGATAAGTTTTGCCTAAGTAACTGTCCAATTTTGAGATGAGTTGCTTGTTTTTGATAGTCGGGAATCAAAGAATAAGCCGCTTGTTGTACTCGGTCATGTAAAAATTTGTAGGTAGCTGTCATTTGTACTCCGTCATTGGTCATTTGTTGTTGTTTGTCTACAGATGACCCTCCTTCGACTTCGTTCAGGGCAAGATGACTATTGACTAATGACTCTTGTTGATAAAATTTATAAACATCACTACTCGGTAAAATCAATCCTTCTTCTAATGCTTTCCACAACTCAGCAGCAGTTTCTATTTCTGAATGTTCCGAAACAATTGCCAAAATAGCTAAATCAAACTGATTACCAATACAAGCAGCTAACTTTAATACATTTTGAGTCGATGGTGGCAATTTTTGTAACTGCAATGCCATAAAAGTTACAACATCATCTGTAAGCAGTTGCTGATTCACTTGAGCAAGGTCGCATTGCCAGCAGCCCGCATCAAAATCAAATTTAATGAAATTTTCTTGATGTAATGCTTTGAGAAGTTGAGTTGCAAAAAACGGATTTCCTTTAGTTTTTTGATATATTAATTGTGAAAGAGTACCTGCAAAAATTCTTGTACATTTCAGCGTTTCACTAACTAATTGATTTACTATTACTTGAGTCAAGGGTGCTAAAACAATCGTATTAATAGTCGATTGTGTTTTTTTGATTTCGCTCAAAGCCAAGATTAATGGATGTACTGGGTTGACTTCATTATCACGGTACGCACCAATTAATAAAAGATGACTTGTATCAGCCATTAAAAGCTGCATTAAGTTCAGTGATGCCAAATCTGCCCATTGCAAATCATCTAAAAATATCACTAAGGGATGTTCTACGCTGGTAAAGACTTGGGTGAATTTTTGAAACAATAAATTAAATCTATTTTTTGCTGCTGTTCCTGCTAATTCTGGAGCAGGTGGCTGTTGACCGATAATTATTTCTACTTCGGGAACGACTTCAATAATGACTTGTCCGCTGTCACCGAGGGCTTCTAAAATCTTAGTTTTCCATTGTTTGATTTGGGCATCGCTTTCACTCAGCAATTGCCCCATTAAATCCCGAAAGGCTTGCACGAAGGCACTAAAGGGAATGTTACGCTGAAATTGGTCATATTTGCCTTTGATAAAATAACCGCGTTGGCGCACGATCGGTTTATGCACTTCGTTGACTACTGCTGTTTTACCAATCCCAGAAAAACCAGCTACCAGCATCATTTCTGTTGCGCCAAGACTGACTCGATCGAATGCTTGCAGCAGTGTTGATACTTCAGCTTCTCGTCCGTAAAGTTTTTCGGGAATTAGGAAGCGATCGCACAGATCCCTTTGTGCAATTTCAAAACTCTGAATTTCCCCAGTTTCTTTAAGCCGATCTAAACATTTTTCTAGATCGGTTTTCAGCCCTAACGCACTCTGATAGCGGTCTTCCGCATTTTTTGCCATCAATTTGCTGACAATTTCTGAGAGTACAGATGGAATTTGTGGGTTAATAGCATTTACTAATGGTGCTGCTTTGGCGATATGGCAATGCACTAACTCCATCGGATCGTTTGATTGAAATGGTAACCCGTTTGTCAGTAATTCGTAGAAGGTAATACCTAAAGAATAAAAGTCAGTCCTGTAGTCAATTCCTCTGTTCATTCTTCCGGTTTGTTCGGGAGAAATGTAAGCAAGTGTTCCTTCTAACACATGGAAATTGAGCAGAGTTTGGGTTTCTTTTGATAATAGTGATGCAATACTAAAGTCGATTAGTTTAACTTGTTTGGTTTCGGGATTGATTAAAATATTGGCTGGTTTAATGTCTTTGTGAATTATCCGGTGGCGTCCGAGTATATCTAAGATGTTGCTGATGTCGATCGCCACTTGCAAAAAATCGCTTAAATCGGGCGGAGTTTCCCCTTGTTCGACCCATTGTTTTAGAGAGATTCCACAGAAGTCTTCCATTACTAGCGCATAGCTGTTTTGGTAGGCTTCCAAGCTGTAGGTTTGGATAATTCCGGGGAAGTTGAGGTGTTTGGCAATGGTATATTGATTGCGAAATTGCACGAGTTCGCTGAAGGTGGGATACTCGTTTTTCAGTAGTTTGATAATAACCGGTAGTTGGTCATCGGTACGGATGGCTTGATAAACTAAGGTGCGAGTCCCGTCATAAATTGTTTGAATAATTTGATAGTTGAAAATTTGACTGTTTGTGCTTTGGTTCTGATTTTGGTGGGAGTTATTCATGGCTATTCTTTCCATAAAATTAGTGAGTGGTTTGTTAATGAGTATGAAAGTCAGGAAAAAAATTAACTGTTTCGCTCTACTTAAGTTGGTAAGCTGATGATAAATTCTGTTCCCGCTCCCGGTGTTGAATTGACGTGAATTGAACCGCCGTGGGTTTCGACTACAATCTGGCGGACGATCGCTAATCCCAACCCAGTACCTTTACCCACAGCTTTTGTAGTAAATAAATGGTCAAAAATCCGCTGTTTCACAGAGTCACTCATCCCCGCACCGTTATCGGCAATTGTAATTTTGATGTGGCGATCGCCCTCCAAACCGATCCGCACCGTGATAAAGTTGGGATTCGCTTCAATTTCCTCGAAACTGCGGCCTTGACTTGACTCATCTAGGGCATCGATCGCATTTGCCAGCAAATTCATAAATACTTGGTTCAGTTGACCGGGAAAGCATTCGATTTTGGGGAGATTCCCGTAGTCTGTGACGACTTCGATCGCAGGACGATGTTCGTTAGCTTTCAGCCGATGTTTCAAAATTAAGATCGTACTCTCAATCCCTTCATGAATATTAAAGGGAACTTTGTAGTCTTTATCGGCTCTGGAGAAGGTGCGGAGGCTGGTGCTAATGCCGCGAATGCGATCGCACCCCACTTTCATCGACGACAGCATCTTGGGCAAATCTTCTAAGGCATACTCCAAATCAATATCCTCAGCATCTCGTTCAATTTCTGCGCCGGGATTGGGAAATTTTTCTTGATATAATTTTAAGTGGCTAATTAAATCGTTAAAGCCAGCATTTGCTTCTGTCAAATTACCCGCAATAAAGCCGACAGGATTGTTGATTTCGTGGGCGACACCCGCGACTAGATTGCCCAAAGCCGACATTTTTTCACTTTGCACTATTTGTAACTGGGCTTGTTGTAAGTCCAAGAGCGATCGCTCTAATTCTTGGGCGTAAGCTTGGGATTGTTGGTACAAGCGGGCATTTTCTAGCGAGATCGCCGCTTGGGCGCACAACAGTTGGATGACTTCAGTGCGATCTTCAGTAAATGCACCAATTGTCAAGTTATTTTCTAGATATAGTAACCCGATGAATTTACCCTGATTCAAAATCGGGGCGCACAGCACACTTTTGGGCTTTTTTTCCATCAAATACGGATCTGCAATAAAATCGTTTTGTGCTGCTGCATTATCCAAAACAACAGTTTTCAAAGTGCGCTTAACATAATTAACCACAGCAGTAGGAACCTCTGCGCTGGCTGACAGCGGTACAGACATTAAGATGACATTTTCCTTGAGGGAGGCTACAGCTTCAATTGCGAGATTCCCATCCTTAAGCAACAGCAGAGCTGCTTTTGTTGCCCCAGCATTTTCGATCGCCACAGACATCAGTGCCGCCAACAATTTTTTTAATTCTATTTCACTTGATAAAGCTTGGGAGGCTTTGAGAATAGTCTCGAAATCGAGGGCTTCGGAAATACTGCTACTGCTAGATTGAGTTGTTTGGATGGTTTGATATAAGACTGAGGATTTATTGATAGTTTGGAGGCGGGTTTCGCTGAGTGCATAACGATTTTGTTGGGTCTGCAATATGGGGCGCAGCAAGTCGGGATAGCGGGTTTCTAGGTCTGCAACTTTGGCTTTTGCCCCCCATCGGGCATAGCAGTAATAGGCATCCTGCATATAAACCTGAGCTATTTTTTCTTTGCCCCAAGTTCGGTAGAATTTAGCTGCTAGTTCGTTAGCCAGAGCTTCTTCTTGGATGTATTCGTTGGCTTTGGCTCCGGAAATAGCCTTGTCGTATAACTCAATTGCTTCTGCTTTCTGTCCTAAAACCCGGCATTTTTCAGCTTCTACTAAATCAACCTTATGCTGGTGATTCATGGGAGCATGGTGCGCCCAATTATCTCGTAACTGGGTTTGGTTTTGTGCCACCCGCTCTAATACTGGTGCAACCTCACCTGAAGGTTGAATTAACTGTGCCAGAGTAATCAAAGAATCATAGAAATAAAAGGCTGGTTCGCTGACTGCTGACCCAGCACCCATTAAATAATTTCGGCACTCAAGAGCATTATTGTTTGCTAGTTCAATTTCTCCAAACAAAAAGCCAAGAGTCAGCTTATACAAATAGAAGTGATACAACCCATATAGGTCATTGGCAGACTCCAGCAGGGGCAGAAATTCCGTCTCTTGGAGGGCTGACCCAGACAAAATGGTGGGATGCGACCCAACTCCCAGTAAATTTAAAACAGATTGCCAATAGATCCGGCAATAATTGGCTGTTCTCAATTCATTAACTTGCACCAAACCATCGTAGTAGGTGTGCGTATCCTGCTCAACATTAGCAAGGGGCTGACCGCACCAAAAAGCATTCAGACAGAAACTATTTCCACTATTTCCGACGTGTTCCAAGATTCCGACTTCTAGTCCAGTTGTGTAGCCTTCTCTCAAGAGTGGTAATGTTTCTTTGATATGAGACTTGCGGTGGAGGATAAACGATCCCAGCAACATTAATACTAAAGGTCTAGTCGTTTTATAACTATGTTTTGAGACAACATTCAAGGCCAACTGACCAAATTTCACTGCTGAATCTACATCTTGTAAGAGATTACAGAGAACCATGCTATAGGAACCATAGTTATGAGCTGAAACAGATATGTTTCCATACTGCAAGGATAATTTGACTGAGAAACAATTCAATAATGGGAACAAGAGAGAGCCAGAGATGTAAGCTGGAGTCAGAAGGCTGGTGGCAATCTCGATAATTGCAAGTTTGTTTGGATCGCTCATCACTGGTAGATTCACAAAATCTGCAATTTCTCTGTCGCCAATCAAATCACTAATCTCTTGCATTGACTGTTGAATATCGCTTAGTGTGGGTGATTCGGTTATTTTTACGCCCAACTGTTGCAGGATTTGGAGTCCGAAGACAATAGCTTCACTCAGTTTAATTTGGGTCACATTTGCTTGAATTTTAATGCGGTAAACATTAATTTTTTCTAGTAAAGAGTGAGTCTGAGCAATAACTGTCTCAATCAACTTTTCCATTGCCTCAAAATCACCGCAGAGCATTGCCAGTTCCGCTGCATCATTATGGAATGATAGAGTCATTTCATATTGTTGCTGCCAAGCATTTTTGCCAAGCAGTGATAATCCAATGCTGGCATATTCACGCCCTGCTTGATAGGCGGTGGCACTTTTGGCTTTGCGACAGGTGATTAGGTTGAGTTGAGCTAATTCTTCTCGTTCTGTTTGTTGAGTAATTAAAGCAGTGCCATAGTTTAATTGATTGACGATTTCAAAAATGCGTTCTTCTCTGGCTTCTAAGGAAACCTGTTGCAGCAGCAGTTGACCGATTTGGTAATGAGCCGTCTGTTTTTCGTCATGGGGAATTAAAGAATAAGCAGCTTGTTGAACACGATCGTGCAGGAATTTATAATTCAATAGTTCATGGTTTACAGCCTCATCTAGCTCCATTTTTTCTAAATAGAACTTGTAAATTTCACTTTGGGGCAGAATTAATCCTTCTTGCAACGCTTTCCAGAGAGCAGTTGCCACTTCAGTTTGGGACTGCTCCGAGACGATCGCCAACGTTTGTAAATCAAACTGTGCCCCAATACAAGCTGCTAATTTCAAGATGGTTTGCGTGGTGTCCGGCAGTTTTTGCAACTGCAACGCCATAAATTCGACCACATCATCCGTCAAAGCCGCAGCTTGAACTCGGACAATATCGCACTGCCAATACCCCGCATCAGCATCAAAGGCAATCAGCTTTTCTTGATGCAAGGCTTTGAGAAACTGGGTGGCAAAGAACGGATTGCCCTGAGTTTTCTGCATCAGCAGGTCAGTCAAAGGCTGTGCCAACCGCTCCGTACAGTGGAGGGTATCGGCGAGCAACTGATTCAAACTAATCTGGCTTAGGGGTTGCAGGGCGATCGTATTCACCGTTGCCCCCGCTTTGCTGACCGTACCTAGGGTCAACATCAACGGATGCGCCGCAAACACTTCATTATCTCGATAGGCTCCCATCAACAGCAGATAACCCATAGTCGATTCTGCCATCAAGACTTGGATCAATTTCAGCGAAGCCGAATCCGCCCACTGCAAATCATCCAGAAACATCACCAAGGGATGCTCTGGGGTGGTGAAGACTTGAATAAACTTTTGGAATAGGAGATTAAATCGATTCTGGGCGGCGGCTCCCGACAATTCAGTAGCCGGAGGTTGCGAACCAATCACCCGTTCGAGTTCTGGAATCACCTCAATGATGACTTGACCACTATCCCCCACGGCTGCAAGAATCTGACTTTTCCAGAGTTGCAAGTGTGCATCGCTTTCACTCAACAATTGCGCCATTAAACCGCGAAATGCTTGGACAAAGGCACTAAAGGGAATATTGCGATTGAATTGGTCAAACTTGCCTTTGATAAAGTAGCCATTTTGCCGCACAATTGGTTTATGAACTTCATTCACAATTGCAGTTTTTCCAATGCCGGAAAAACCAGCTACTAGCATCATTTCAGTTGTGCCGCTACTGACGCGCTCAAAGGCTTCGAGTAGGGTTTCTACTTCGGTTTCGCGACCGTAGAGTTTTTCGGGTATGATAAACCGATCGCACAAATCTCTCTGACCTATTTCAAAACTCTCTATTTTCCCATTTTCTTCTAGTTGACGCAAACACAATTCTAAGTCAAATTTTAGCCCCAAAGCGCTCTGATAGCGGTCTTCAGCATTTTTCGCCATCAATTTGCTGACAATCTCCGAGAGTACCGGCGGGATTTGCGGATTGATTTCATGCAGTGATGGCGGTTGCTTGGCAATATGAGAGTGTACCAATTCCATCGGATCGTGGGATTGAAACGGCAATTGTCCCGCCAGCAATTCGTAAAAAGTCACGCCCAAAGAATAAAAATCAGTTCGGTAGTCAATGCCGCGATTCATCCGGCCAGTTTGTTCGGGAGACAAATAGCCTAATGTGCCTTCGAGTACGTTAGGATTCATCAGGGTTTGAGTTTCCCTCGGCAGCAAAGATGCGATGCTAAAGTCAATCAGTTTGACTTGTTTTGTTTCGGGATTAATTAAAATATTGGCGGGTTTAATGTCTTTGTGAATGATCCGGTGGCGGGAGAGTATATCTAATGTATTGCTGATGTCGATCGCCACTTGCAAAAAATCGCTTAAATCGGGCGGAGTTTCCCCTTGTTCCGTCCAGGCATGGAGAGAGATTCCACCGAAGTCTTCCATTACCAGCGCATAGCTGTTTTGGTAGGCTTCCAAGCTGTAGGTTTCGATGATTCCGGGTAAATTGAGGTTTTTGGCGATCGTGTACTGATTGCGAAATTGCACGAGCTCGCTGAAGTTGGGATACTCAGTCCGCAAGACTTTGATGGCAACGGGCTGTTTGTCGCATTGGCGAGTTCCGCGATAAACTAGGGTGCGAGTTCCTGAGTAAATGCGATCGAGCGTTTGATAACCTATCAATGTAAAATTTTGAGTTTTCATATTTTTATTATCTGCCTCATGGGGGGGGGCTGTTTGTAGCTTAACAGAAGGGAAGATAGTTTCCAACTCCTGTGATAGTTAAGTATAATGAATATGACTGAAATCGCTAAGATTTGTGATTTATATCACTAGAAACTGCATTTTTTAAAATAAACCAATCCAATTTTATTTAAAAATTAAATAGCCTCATCCATATTGGAAGAGTGAATAATAAACTAAGGCAGCCCATGCCGATCGCAGTTACTGCTAATTCGCGATCGAGATTAAAAACTTCTGCCAGCAAAGTAGTACCAAAAGCCGGAGGCATGGCCATCTGTAGCACCAGCGAAAGTCGCGGCGCGCCCACGATACCAACAAACGTTAAACCCGCGCCAAATACCAAAGGAATCAACAGCATTTTAATCACCAGACAACTCAAAACTTGTTGGAGATTATGCAAAGAATTCAAATTGCTCAACTGCATCCCGATCGTAATTAAAGATAAAGTAATTACAGTCCAAGCACCTGTTGTTAACAATTCTTCGATTTTTGCCGACAGTGGCAAGCTGCGGGAGACAAATCCCAAACAGAGAGCCCACAGTGCCGGATTCTGAAAAATTGCCCGCAGGGGAGTTAACCAATCCTGATGCTGCCGACTTTTACCGCAGTGAGAAGCGATCGCAATTCCGAGTAAATTGATTGCCGTACCAGTACCTAGCAAGTCGTAAAACAACGCCCAGGCAAAGTGTTCTGGCCCCAATAAGGACAAGCTGACGGGAATGCCTAAAAAACCTGTATTGCCAAACATCGCCGCTAATAAGAAACTGCCTTGAGTGGGCAAACTCCAAGCAGTTTTGTGTTTTGGGGTATTTTGGGCGAGTCGATTAAGAGTCTTAAAATGTTCCACGCTGACAAACTTTATCAAAATCCAAGCCAGTCCCCCACCTACTATAATTGCCACCCAAGCTGTCAGCGGCGCAATCAAAATAGCGCCAGACAAATTGGCGCGGCGGATGAAAGCAACAATGCTCAACGGCGTGCCAAAAAAGAACAGAAACTTGGCTAAATATGTAGAATAGCGTCTCGGTAGCAGGCGACCGAGAATGAATCCCAACGCCACCCATCCGACTAGATTTAGATAAAGTTTGAGCAGCGGATTTTCTAAATAAAGCATGATTAATTAAATACTTCAGGACTGGCGCGGGCGGTCAGAAACCAGGTTTTTACCAAAATATTTCGTTGTTACCCGCAGATTCGGTAAAAAATCCGGTTTCTGTGGCCTAGATGCACACTACTTTTGGCAACCGTTGCTAAGTATTAATGCTTATTTAGCCTAGCAGATAATTTTCGATTCAGGCCTTGACACCGACAAAAGCGCGTGTCAAAATTGTGTTGAGGAATAAATCAACACAGGTGAAAACGATGGCACGGCAAGCAAAACAATCATCTCAGGTCAAAAGTTCCAGCAGCCAAGCAGCCTCCAATACTCGCACCAAATTTACCCTCTACAATTTTGCCGGAAACGAAAAGGCATTCTATTTAGTCGATCGCACAAATCTCGAAAGAACACCAGGCGATATCCCAGAAAAATCAGTCGCCCACAGCATCATCATTATCGATCGCTCCGGCTCAATGTATTATGACTTAAAACCGCTGAAAGAAACCCTGATCAAGCTTTTAACCTTAGACGAATACAACAATTACCAGCTAATAGTCAGCCTGATTTCCTACGCTGACAATGGAGACGTAATTTGTCACTTCCAGCGAATTCCGATTCAAGAAGTGATGAAAATGGACTCTCAATACATCAAAGCAATTCAAAAGATTCACACCGCTGGCTGTACCTGCATCTCGCAGTCGATGCAGCTTGCAAAATCTCTGGTGAAAGCCGGAGAAGTGACAGCAATTAATTTGCATACAGACGGCTATGCTAATGACCCCAGTGCTAATTCAGAATCTGCCAAATTAGCGGAACTTTGCGACGAACTCAAAGACATGGATGTGTTTGCCAACACCATATCCTATGGCTGTGCTGACTTCAAACTGCTCTCCAAAATCGCCAACACCTTATCGGGAAATTGCATCCGCGCTGGCGAAGTCAAAATGGTTTATGATGCTCTTTACGACAGCACTAAACTGTTAGGCGGTTCCGTGGCACCGCCGCTGGAAGAACCGTTAATTAAGGAATACGATTATCAAGTTTTTGTTTCCAAAACTGGCAAGAAAATAAACGGTTCATCGAGCACTCTGAAAATCTGCGGGCTGAAAGCAGACGATCAGGGACTGTTTTACAAATATCAGCAAGTCACCAAAGAAGAGTATGACAAACTAGAGGTGCCGGTTGCTCAAACTGATGAGTCGGTGTTTGCTTTTGCGAAAGCTAATCTCGCTGACGGCAATTTGAATACGGCGAAGTATGCGCTGGCGAGCACCTTCGATGCTACTTTGACTGAAAAACACGCTAAAGCTTTGACAAATGCCCAAATAGCGGGGTTTACGGAGGATTTGGAAGGGGCTGTGTTTGCGCCTGATGTGTTGCAAAATCATGAAATTGGCGATCGGGTAAAAGTCAGCGATAAAATTTCCCTGCTGGAGTTAATCGAGATATTGGAAGAAAACAACAACAGCATCATCATCAACTTGAAACACTTGCAAGAAAACTATCAGCGCAAAGGTTTGAAGCGAATTGAAGGAAAGCGAGACGAAAACGGCAACCTTGTCAAGCCTTGGCTGAAGACAGAATTTTTAGATGGCGGCGGATATGTGCAAATGGGTTCATTTGCGATCAATCAAAATACCGCTACCATCAATATGCTGATTGCCAGAAAAGTTAAGCTGGTAAAAGTTGAGGATGCAAGTTCAATAACTGAAGTGGCGGGAATTCTGGTAACAGATCTCAATACGTTCAACAATTATACCATTGTCAGCGACGGCGAAGTTAATATCAAGTCACTGCGAACCAAAATCAGCAGCAAAGTAGTGTTTGATTTGCTCAACAAAAGCGGTGTACTGGAAAAAGACGGCTCACCTGTGGCAGAATTTGACTTCCATGCAGAGTACGATATTAAATTAGATAGTTTGCCGCTAGTGCCTTTTGACGGGCGTTACGGTAGCCTTGACGGAGTTTTTGAGGAGCTCGCCAACATTAAAATCATCTCCAGCATCCTCTCGGCTTATTTGAAGGAAGAATCCGAGGCTTATACAGCCCAACAATTGGAAGAATTGAAACAGCACTATTTGTCGAAAAGCTTGTACATCAACTTTCCGACGACTACGGAATATACGGAATTGAAAAGTGCGATCGCCAACGGCGCAGTAGATTCGCGAGTCAGCTACAAAATCGACATCGGCAGCAAAAACATCCTCAACTTCGGCAAATTCCACTCTGCCAACAAATTTCTCGATCGCCTTTATGAAGTTTACCACAAAAACACGGGCGAAAAGCTAGCAAAACCAACCTTCGAGATCACCTTAAACGAGCCAGTCGTCTTCGCCCACAAAACGCTGTCAGCCCGCACCAAAATCACCAAAGTTGACGATTTAATGAAACTGATTTTCGATGAGTTTCTGGGGTTAGAGAATAACGGAATTGTTGCTGCTACTTTAGCAAAAGTTGGTGCAGACAGCTTGCTGCGGCTTCTGCAAGCGAAATGGCAGGAAGAAGATGTCAATCGAGACGAGTTTGTCGCTGCTTTAGCTAGTGCAAACGAGCAACTCGAAACCTACGCTGAAAAAGTGTACAGCGAGAAAGTTTCACCGCTGGTTTTCTACATCGGTTCTACCGGACTTATCCCGGATGAAATGGAGGCAAAAGCGGCGACTGCTGAGGAAATCAATTCTAAATACGGCAACTTGCAATTTTCTAAAGATGAGCAAGAAGGGATGTTTTTTGAAGTCGGCGACTGCATTATTAGCGTGTATGCTAAAAATGAGTATTTCACAGTAGACAGGTAGGAATTAGGGTGGGCAAATGCCCACCTTGATTAAATATGGCTGATTGAAATGAAATGCAAAGGTGCAGCGGTGGCGACTAGGAAATAGGTAGATTAGGGTTAGTCTTAGGTTGCCAAGACGAAAGGAGCGATAGCAAATCTTCTATGATGGGAATCTTTCGAGTTTGTAACTTTCCTTTGGTATTACTTTTGCGAAAGTTTATCCTATCATAGGATAGAGATTAACGCTCTCTAAAAAATCTAGTAGCCAAATTCTCTGCAATTAGGTTATAATGATATAACAACGCGAATTCTCATACGGAGGGCAAGCCAATGACACAAACATTATCAATGTCTGTTCTCTATAAAAAACTCTCGGCGATCGGTTTTCCCAAAAACTTCGTTCGAGAGAAAGGTTTGCCCAGTTGGTGGAATGAAGAACTAGACAACAAACCGGTCGCCGTCCTAGAGGGCGCTGGTCATATTGCCCAACGCCTGCATCTAGACCTCAAGAGTCTCTTAGCCGAGGATAATCAGAAGCCTCAGTTTAAGCCCTTACTCCATACCAAGTTCAAGTACCATCAACAGGATAAAGCAGACGTACCTGATGTTGCCCATCAACTTGCCTCACGGGTTGCGGAAGTCGTAGCTGATACTATAAAGCTCGAATTTCAGCCCATCCCATCCGACCCTCATCAAGTTCGTTCAGAGATAGTTGCCAAACATCCTCAAGTCACTTTATACAGCTTGCTCGATTACTGTTGGGAACATGGTATCGCTGTTGTCTATTTTAAGAATTACCCTAAAAATACCCGCAAAATTAGAGGTATGATCCAATGGCAAGCCGAGCATCCCGTGATTGTCTTGAGTAGTGGTAAGACACAACCCGTATGTCTAGCATTCGATCTTGCCCATGAACTAGGTCATCTCGCCCTTGGTCATATTCAAGAAGGTATTTTGATTGATGATGATATTAAGCGAGACTCTGATGATCGAGAAGAAATAGATAGCAATCGATTTGCAGTTAAACTGCTAGTCAACAGTTTTGACAACTCCGTCGGCAAGAAAAGATTTAACAATGCAAAAGATCTAAAGAATAAAATCATTCAACTTATTCAAAGTGACTCAACTATTGATCCTTCTGCATTAGCTTTAAATTATGGCTGGTATAATAAAGATTATTTTGCATTGTCTATGGGATGTGTAAATTTAATCAATCCTGCTAAAGAAGGACACAAGACTATTAACAAATTTTTAGAGCAGCACCTAAATTGGGATGAATTAAGTGACGACAATGCTGATTACTTAGACCAGATTTTAGGAGAATAGCTTTGTCTGCTTGTATCTATTGCATCGATAATGACATCATCAAAAAGCTTGCTACATTCCAGCTATTCGATAATACTCTTAAATTATTTGATGCTAGTTATGAGCAAGTTAAAATCCTAGAAACTGCAAAATATAAATTTCAAAAAGATTGGGAAAAATTTGAAGGAGGG
This sequence comes from Microcoleus sp. A6-C6, assembly GCF_036705955.1. Lineage (NCBI taxonomy): Bacteria > Bacillati > Cyanobacteriota > Cyanophyceae > Oscillatoriales > Microcoleaceae > Microcoleus > Microcoleus sp. A6-C6. The sequence continues at coordinate 16,482 of NZ_JAUBVR010000024.1, forward strand.
AAAAGTCGAAAAACAGAAGATCGTGTTATTAAGTATAAACAAGTTCTTTACCTTACTAAAAATTTAGCAAACATATCTGAAGCTGATATTGATCGAGAAATTTTTATCCAGTTATCTAATATTGAAAATATCGATGAAGGTGAGGCGATTATCACAACTCATGCTATCAAACTTATTCAAAACGATAAATCTGCTCAGATTTTTACTGGAGATAAAAGATTCATCAAAGCCTTAGCCAAGGTTAACTTACCTATCATTCAACAATCTCTAAGTAATCGATTATGGTGTTTAGAACAGCTTGTTCTCAAAAATATTGAAGACTACGGATTTGAGACTATTCGAGATTTGATTGTTCCAGTTCGAGAATGTGATACACAAATTAAGGCTGTTTTTGGTTCAGGATCACAATCAACAAGTGACAACTCCTTACCTACTTTAAAAGATTCTATTGAGAAGCTTCGAGAGGAGGCAGGCAATCTACTAAATCCTTACAATTAGATTTAAGATAGGACGGCGGTTGAAACCGCCCTCCACTTAAAACGGAATTTCCTCATCTTCATCTTCCACAGTCTTAGCAGTCATCCGCCAACTGGTAATATACTCAATTTGCACGTCAATTTTGTTAATTGCATCCCCTAACTGCCTTTGAATGTATTGAGTCAGCGTCACCATAAAATCCAACTCAACTCCCACAGATAGCGCAAGTTTAGCCAAGCTAGCAAAATCTACCTTCAAAATCGAGGAACTTGATAACTTAAAATGAGGAGTATTGCCCTTATTTTGCACCAACATTGCTTTTTTAATCCGCTCTTTCAGATGCTCAACTTCCGAATCCAGCAACTTCCATTCAGGCAAAATTTCTTGATACCTTTTCCCCAACCCTGTTAAATCCTCAGTCTCCGGTTCCGGCACAATTTTCTTAGTAGTTGATTTTCGACCCTGCTTCATCGTAGAATTCAACCGCCAACTAGCAATATCTTCAACTTCCAAAGATGGATGAGCGATGACTTCTCCTAACTGTTTTTGAATTTCTTTTGTCAGCGTCACCGGAAAATTTAACTCAATTCCCTCAGTTTGCGTTAGTTTCGCCAGCGTCATAAAATCAACTTTCATCGTTATCGAACTGGCAAGCTGAAAATAAGCACTGTCTTTGAGCTTTTGCGCCATCATCCCCGCTTTAAATCGTTCTTTAACTTCAGCAATTTCTGAATCTAGGGGCTTCCAATGAGATTCTATTTCCTGATATTTTTCCCCCAATGATATCAAGTTTTCCGTTGCCGGTTCGGGGTAACATTGGGCAAGGATTTCTAGCAGTCGCTGATGCACTTTGGCTAAATAAACTGCGTCCATCTTGGCATATTCTAGCTGCTTCTGAGTCAGAGGACGGTTGGCCCAGTTGCCGCTTTGTTCTGTTTTATCTACATAAGCAATACCGCAAAGTGTTTCTATTAAAGTTTTGAGTTGTCGGTTGGGTAATGGCAGAATGTAAGCTGGAATCTTTCTAGCCATTTGCAATGTGCAAGTGACATTTTGCGCGTCGTCATTTCCCAGAAATCTGATGTCATAGCTGGCGTTGTGCAAGACTTTTTCAATATTTGGATTTACCATGATTTGGCTGATGAAATCTTTTGCCAATTCCGGTTTATCCAAGACATCTAGTAGAAAAGTAGCATCTCCAGTCGAATCTGTGGAGTCAGCTAACACTTGAATTAGAGATAATCTGGGGTTGGATTTATAGTCTGCTATTTCTGTGTCAACCCACAGGATTTTAGCTTGTGAAAATTTAGCGATGAGTGATTTGATGTCGTTTTCTGCTGTTAAATAAGGCATTTTTACAGACTTTTGCTATTAACTTTAGGCTTATATTATGCTATAGCAATTATCGTGTCAATTGTCAATGATTCCAGCGCCGGATACACGCAGACATCAGAAACCCGGTTTCTTGCGTGATTTCTCGTTACTAAACATAAAACTCGTAGAAACCGGGTTTCTCGCCCTTGGCGTCAGCCTGTGCACAGTACACACCCTACAAACTACGAACTTCCTCTAAAAACCAGTTACCTACTTCTGTATTGTCCGTCTGGCGACTGCGGCGCAAAGCTTCCTCTAACAAAGCAACTTTTAACCCCGGCAAAACTTGAGATTCCGTCAAACGTTCGCTTCCCCGGTTAGCAATTATTTTAAAAGCAATAACTTGCGCTTTTTGTACGTCTACTACCCAATATTCAGACACTCCTAATTCTTCATAGATCATTCTTTTTGTACCCAAATCGTCAACCAGAGAACTGTCAGCAATTTCGATCGCCAAATCTGGGGCCACTGCGCTATCCAAATTCACTACAGAACTACCGCGAGGTGCCGTTTGCACCCTCTCTCCGATGTAGTAACAAGCATCAGGTTGAGCACCTCTGACACCCGTTTTGGCGTAGCTACAATTGACCAGCAGTCTCATTTTGATACCTTTAGCAATGCCAAATAAATTGATTAAGATGACGATAATTCCATTATCATCAGCATGATCTGGCCCGACTGCTGCCATTTCAATCCTCAACTGTCCGTTGTAGTAGTAGCATTTTGCGCGATCGTACTCCGGCTGTTTAATGATTTCTATATATTCATCCCAAGTCGCCGTAACCCAGGTATCAGTTAGTAGTTTGGCTTGGAGTTGAGTCATCATTACCTCACCGAGAACAATCTTTGACTTTGGAAGGAAGACTTCTGAGTAGGGGCGATCGCAGTTTTAGCTTTATTCTTTAGTCCGCGGAGGCGGACATCGTTTGTATAGACGCGGTTTCAACCGCCGAGTCCAATTGCTTTGAGCATTCAGCAGCAGTAAGGTGCACCGCAGCGCACCCTACAAACCATTAACCTATGACTATTCTGCCACTTCCTCGGATGCCGCTTCTTCGGCCGATTCCTCACCCGCAGGCGGCACCAAAGCCACAGCTACGATCGAATCATCCTCATCCAAGCGCTGCACCCGCACGCCTGTTGCAGTGCGCGATTGCGTAGAAATTGCACTCACAGCCTGACGGATAATAATCCCTCGGTTGGTAATAATCATCAACTCATCGCTTTCGTTGACAATTCGCAGCGCGGCCACCTGATCCTTGCCTTTTTTAGACTTGAATTTAGTAGCCGTCAATCCCTTACCTGCACGTCTTTGGAGGCGGAATTGAGAAACTGGAACCCGCTTTCCGTAGCCGTTAGTTGTGATTACCAACACCGAAGGAATTTCGCTGCTAACTGTGGGAATTTCTTCGGCATCTTCGCCTTCAATTTCCTCAGCTTGCGTGTCTAATTCTTCGTCTTCCAATTCCACATCTTCTGCTTCCAATTCAGCAATTTCTGCCCCTTCCAATTCCGAATCTTCTGTTTCTAACAGAGCAATATCTGTTCCTTCCAATTCCGAATCTTCAGTATCAGCAATTTCGGCAACAATGGAACTCGGCAGAATGTCCATGCTGATCAACTCATCGCCCGATCGCAATTTCATCGATTTCACACCCCGCGTCGCGCGGCCAACAGGGCGCAACTGTTCATGATTGGTGCGGAAATGAATCGCCATGCCTTGGCGCGTGCCGATGATGATGCTATCACCAACTTTTGCTCTCCGTACCCAGCGCAATTGGTCGCCTTCTTCCAGAGAAATCGCGATTAAGCCATTAGTGCGGATGTTAGCAAAAGCTGAAAGTGCGGTTTTCTTGATGTAGCCGCCGCGAGTCAACATCACCAAGTATTCTTCACTGGTAAATTCTGTCACTGACACCATAGAAGTGATTTTTTCTTCTATCGGAATCGGCAGCAGTTGCACCACGGGAGTACCACGGGCAGTCCGCGAACAAATGGGGATTTGATAAGCTTTGACAGAGTAAACTACGCCCCTGTCACTGAAGAACAAAACGCTGTCATGATCGCAGCAAGAAAGGAAATGTTCGACTCCATCATCTTCCTTCATTTTCGCGCCTGCTTTGCCGCGAGTAGCGCGACTTTGGGCCTCGAAAGTGCTGACAGGCATCCGCTTGATGTAGCCTTGCTCTGTGATCAGAATAATTGCTTGTTCGTTGGCAATTAAATCTCTTTCATCGATTTCTCCTTCGGCGTGTTCGATGACGCTGCGTCTAGGAGTGGCGATTTTGGTTTTGATTTCGAGAGCTTCAAATTCGGCGATTTCTAAAATGCGTTCTCGGCGCGCTAAGATATCTTCCAAATCGGCAATTTTGGTTCGCAGTTCTTCGTGTTCTTGCTGGATCTTTTGTGCTTCTAATGCTGTCAAACGCCGAAGCTGCATTTGCAAAATTGCGTCTGATTGTTGTTCGGAAAGACCGTAATTATCAATCAGTTCCTGTTTCGCTGCTGCGGAGTCGGCAGCGGCACGAATTAGGTGAATAATTGCATCTAAGTTATCTAGCGCAATTAATAAACCTTGCAGGAGATGGTCGCGTTCTTCTGCTTTGCGGAGTTCGTATTGAGTCCGGCGAGTAATTGTCTCAATGCGGAAGTCGAGGAAGACATTGAGGAATTGTGAGAGCGTCAGTAGTTGGGGTTCCCCATTTACTAGCGCTAACATATTGGCTCCAAAATTTGATTGGAGTGGTGTTTGTTTATAGAGGTTGTTGAGGACGACGCGGGGATAGGCATCGCGCTTGAGTTCGATCACGATGCGCATTCCGTCTCTATCGCTTTCGTCGCGAATGTCGGAAATCCCATCTAATCTTTTGTCGTTGACAAGTTCGGCAATTTTCTCAATTAGCGCAGCCTTGTTTGTTTGGTAAGGCAATTCGGTGATAATAATTGCTTCTTTGTCGGGGCGGCCGACGTGTTCGATGGTTTCAATGCCAGCGACTCCGCGCATGGTAATCGAACCGCGCCCGGTGGTGTAAGCATCGCGAATGCCGCCTCTGCCGAGAATTTGCCCTCCGGTGGGAAAGTCTGGGCCGGGAATGTACTCCATCAATTCCAGGTCGGTAATGCCTGGATTGTGGATTAGCGCTAAGAAACCGTCAATTATTTCGCCCAAGTTGTGCGGCGGAATATTGGTGGCCATCCCTACGGCAATCCCGGAGGAACCGTTGAGCAAAATTTGGGGGATGCGTGCAGGGAGTACGAGGGGTTCTTGTTGGGAACCGTCGAAGTTGTCGCCGAAATCTACTGTTTCGGAGTCGATGTCGCGCAGCATGGAGTCGCTAGTCAGGGCTGTGAGGCGACATTCGGTGTACCGCATGGCAGCGGGGGGGTCGTTGTCAACGGAGCCGAAGTTGCCGTGGCCGTTGATTAGGCGTTCCCGCATGGAGAAATCTTGAGCCATCCGCACCAGCGCATCGTAAACCGCTGTATCTCCGTGGGGGTGATACTTACCGAGCACCTCCCCGACGACGCGGGCGCATTTGCGGAATGGTCGATCGGGAGTCAAGCCCAATTCGTTCATGGCGTAAAGAATGCGTCGGTGAACGGGCTTGAGACCGTCCCTCGCATCTGGTAGCGCCCGACCGACAATTACGCTCATGGCGTATTCCAAGTACGATCGGGACATCTCACCACCCAGATCCGTCGGGATTATCCGCGACTCAGAGATACTCATAGGTTGAAAAACTCCGTTAAAACTTTAGATTTGACCGCTATAAATGCCAAAATGCGATAAAATCGATTTGGATTCAGTAGAGTTGCCAAATATTGCAAATTACTCCTAAAATTATATCACAATTTGCCTTGGATTTTATGGGAAAGTTGCCAGAAAAATTAAGGGACGAAACCAGGACAATTGATAATTTGACAGTTGGTGATTTAGTCATCAATTGACAAAAGCTAGAAAGGTTTTTTTAGGCGATCGGCTTTCATGCTTTGGTGAGTTTTTTTGACAGCCATCTAAAAAAAATAAATGGTTGCCCGATCGCAATTAAAATTTCATAAAGTCGAATGCCTTCTTAAAGCAAACTGAAAATCTAAAATCTAAAATCTCCTGATGCTACCCATCATCTACTCCGAAGATTTCTTGCTGCACAAGACTGGAATGCTTCACCCAGAGCGACCAGAACGTTTGACGGCGATCGTCAATGCTCTGAAAGCTGCTCCCTGGGCCGATCGCCTTGAGTGGCAACTGCCCACCCCTGTTGCAGATCGCGAACCAAAACTGTTGTCCGCGATCAAAAAAGTTCACGCGCCAAGATACATCAAAGAAGTCGAACATTTGGCAAAGCGGGGAGGCGGCTACCTCGACGGTGACACGCCAATTTCTGCTGAAAGTTACGATGTAGCGCTGCTGGCGGCGAGTGCTTGGCTCGATGGAGTCGATCGAGTTTTAGCAAGTAACGAACCGGCTTTCGTACTGGCCAGGCCGCCGGGACACCACGCTGAGAGTGCGCGCGCGATGGGATTTTGCTTGTTTTCCAATGCTGCGATCGCCGCTCATTACGCCCTGGAACAGCCGGGAATCAACCGCGTCGCCGTCCTTGACTGGGACGTACACCACGGTAACGGCACTCAATCGTTGGTGGAAAACTGCCGCCAAATTGCCTACTGTTCCCTGCACCAATCTCCGTGCTATCCGGGAACGGGAGACTCAGACGAGCGCGGCGCCTACAACAACGTGCTGAACATTCCGCTGTATCCGGGCGGCGGGATAGCTGAATACCGCAGTGCCTTTGAATCTCTTGTCGTACCGTTTTTGTCAAATTTCAAACCTGATTTGTTGATTGTCAGCGCCGGTTACGACGCTATTGCGTCCGATCCGCTGGCGAGTATGAATCTGGCGCCGTCAGATTTCGGTACTTTCACCGGATATTGTCTACAAATCACTCGCCGCATCGCCTTTGGTTTGGAGGGCGGTTACGCGCTGAAAGAGTTGGCCGAGTCGGTGGTGACGACTATTGATCGATGCCTCAATTAGCTGGAAATTTGGCAGACGTTGAGAAGGGGTTAGGGCGGGATTGAGAGCTTTTGAGGCCGATCGCGAAAGTTGAGATTTGCCGATCGGGCGATCGGTCTTCTTCCCTTCTTCCCTCTCACCTCTTCCCTCTCACCTCTTCCTTCTTCCTTCGATCAACTGTCAACTGTCAACTGTCAACTGTCAACTGTCAACTGTGACCAGCATCACAAATTCCCAAGATCTGAATCACTTAGCATCAAAGTCTCGGTCACAAATTTGTAGCGTAAAAATCACAGCGTGTCAATGTTTTCGATCGCATAAATCGGCGATCGCACAGAGCATAATAGATCTATAACAAGCCTGTGTAAATTTTATCTGTCTCAATCAACTAGGAGGTTTATCATGTCAGTTTCCCAAATGACACTCGAAGAATTATTTGGTCAAGTCATGTTTTCCAGTATCGTGACTCGCCACGACCGGAGACAGCTCAGATCCGCACTCCTAGAAAGAACCCTGAATGAAGATGAGTATGCCATCATCAACCGACTGCTGTACAATGTGCGTCGCGGTTGGGTAAAAATTGTCGATTAAAGACGTGGCAGCCAACTCCATTTGTGGAAGTCAAAAGTAGAAATTGCCACCTCCGAAAGTTTTTAGTATTTAATACTGGGATAGACAATTTGATATCTTTGAAAGCGGTGTTAATGATGAAAATCGCGATCGACATCAGCCTAGACGTAGAGATAATTATAAAACAACAGGTTTCGGGTGCATCTCTACTGGTTAAAAAATTATGAGTTTTGAGTTGCTAACTTCCAAGTTTGAATTAACTCAAGACTTATATTTTTTTTGTAGGCAAAAATTTATATTTGAGATGAGGAAAGACTGATGGCGATCGGGTTGGGAACCGCTATCTGTGTTGAGATTTTTTCAACGGATATCAAAACTTAAAACTATCAGCAGTTTCCGGTTCAGGAGGAATGTGCGATCGCCACAAGCACAGGAAGTCGGAATGGTCGATCGTCCATTCCGGCAAATTCAGCCCAGAAGTGTCAAAATATTAACAACCAGTTCATGCTTAAAATATATGGCTCCCGCCGTTTTAATTGAAAATCTTCAGAAACGCTACGGCACTGTAGAAGCCGTTAAAGATGTTTCCTTCAAGGTAGAACCGGGGGAAATATTTGGTTTGCTCGGCCCCAACGGTGCTGGCAAAACTACCACCCTGCGGGTACTTTGTACATTGAGCGCGCCCGATAGCGGACGGATTGAAGTTTCAGGCATTTCAGCAGTCAGCCAGCCGAGAATGGCCAGACAGAAACTCGGCTATGTCGCCCAAGAAGTCGCTCTCGATAAGGTGTTGACTGGGCGCGAACTCCTGCAATTGCAAGCAGCGCTTTACCATTTGCCGCGCCACACGATTAAAGGGCGGATTGACAAAATGGTGCAACTCCTCGGTTTGGAGGAATGGGAAAATAAAAAGACGGGCACTTATTCCGGCGGGATTCGCAAGCGTCTCGACTTGGCTGCTGGGTTGCTTCACCAGCCGGATGTTTTGGTGTTAGACGAACCGACTGTGGGGCTCGATATTGAAAGTCGGTTGGTGGTGTGGAATTTCCTGCGGCGCTTGCGGGAGGAAGGTACGACGGTTTTGATTACCAGCCATTATCTCGAAGAAGTGGATGCTTTAGCCGATCGCGTGGCGATTATTGACAAGGGTACAGTAATTGCAGAGGGAACGCCGCAGGAGTTGAAAAATCGGGTTGGGGGCGATCGGGTAACTCTGCGAATTCGAGAGTTTTCGCCACTGGAAGAAGCCCAAAAAGCCCAAGCTTTAATGCAATCTCTGCCTTTTGTACAAGAAGTAATTATCAACAGCGCCCAAGGAAATTCTCTCAATTTGGTAGTGGGTGCCCAAAGTGACGCGCTTGTGAGCATTCAGCAAGCATTGAAAGATGCGGGACTTCCTACTTTTGGAATTGCTCAATCTCGGCCTAGTTTGGATGATGTTTATTTGGCTGCTACTGGCAAAACTTTGTTGGATGCGGAGTTGGCGGCTGCTAGCAACCGCGATTTGAAGGCGGAACAAAAACAGGCGATGCGGTCTTAAATTATACCAATTGGTGAGCCGAAAAACCGCCAGGGGTTTTAACCCCTGGCTAATAGCGAAAGTCCTCTAAAGAGGACTGTTAAACTCATCAGTCCTCTTTAGAGGACTTCTGCTATGAGGCGGGGGTTTTAACCCCTGCCGGACTGAACCGCGCGCGGGGATAGAAACCCGGTTTCTTCACAGATTTCTTGTCGCCCAACCAGATTTTCCTGAGAAACCGGGTTGCTTTTTTTACACATCTAAAACTTGTTCTGCTGTCAGCGCCAATTCTGGGAAAGTTCGGGAAACTATTCGCTCATTTCCTCGAAAAGCCGTCATTTGATAAACGCCATTTTCATCAAGCAGGTAAACAAAAACTGTAGGAACTTTGGGATTACCTAAATAATCGCGACTTCCCAAAGCCAAATAATCGACAATCCAGTATTCCGAAATTCCCAGCCGCTGATATTCATCCAGCTTGTCGATATAATCATCTTCCCAATTTGTCGAAACAACTTCTACAACTAATTGCAGCGGTTCAGTTATGGCTGAGTGGGCGAAAGGCTTCGATTCCCAGAGAGTTTTATCTATTACACTAACATCAGGATGACGGCCTTGTTCTCTACCACTTGAGGTTAAAGTCCTCACCATAAATCTGCCAGACACCCTATAGTTGAGGGGGACGCGATCGATTTCTTTGTCAAACTGTTTGACAAGGAAATCGGCAAGATCCTCGTGCAATCTTATCGGTAATATTTTCACAATCTCTCCATTAACAAGTTCATAGCGGCCTTCTTCGTCGGGAAGTTGCTTGACAAATTGCTCAAAAGTGAGGTTCTGCTTAAGTTTGGTAGGAGTTATGGTCATGGTTGATTCTCATTTATCTATATTTTTAAGACTATCCTGCAACTATTTTAACAGATTGTATAGATCGCTCGTTAGCGAAGCCCTCGAAGAGGATCGCACTTTCCACCCTCCAGCCACCATAAAGTACGCGCGAGCGCAGCTATCCCCTAATTTTCTGGAAAATAGCGATCGAGAAAATCCCTCGCTGTAACAATAACAATCCCTTCATATTCCTGCAATACTAACAAATCCAAATCCCCCGTAACGATCGCATCAGCATCAGCAGCAATTGCCGTAGCTAAAATCATATTGTCATTACGATCGCGTAAACTAGGTACATTGATCTCCGAAATTGGATAAACTTGCACTAATGCTCGTGTTCCAATCATCAAACTATCAACAGTAAAACCCAACGATTGTAACTTTGCCTGTAATTTTTGTTTACTCAAAGTGTTTTGTAATTCTGCCAATATCGGTTCAGAAGCACAAATTATGAGTTGAGAATTTCTAGCCAACCTAAATAAACGAGCCGGGATACCTCCCCACAACCAACCTGATACAAAGACATTGGTATCTATGACAACTCTCATGCTTAAATATCCATTTTAGAGCGTTGTTCGCGACGCACTTCCCGGACGAGTTCACAAATCTCCTCTGTCGTTAATTCATTAGGATCTGGGTTTGCTGCTTCTACGCGCCGTTCCCATTCTTCCCAGTCAAAACCTGCTTTCAGCTTGTCAAAAACAATGCTATCTGCTGTAACTGTAACTGTATATTTATCGCCCGATTTCAGTTGACTTTCAATCTCTGCCGGAATTTCCAGCTTACCGTCGGGACTCACAGCAACAGTAATATTAAATTTCCGAATGTATTCTTGCAAGTGTTCAACAACTTTATCTTGCACAGTTGGTGGCAAAGATTCCATGATTTTGACCAAAGTGGCGATCGCACTTGATGACATCAACTTATCCTCCAATTTTGTTAATAGTCGAAAAACTAAATTATTAATATGTAGCGTTGACTAATTTTACCACAAATTTATCCTGTCATCCCAGCTACTCGATGAACACACTACCCCCGCTCTCTCAACTCCCAATAGCCTATAATCAAAGCAGACTACTAAAATCCCATTCATCATATTTCCTGTAAAAATAATCACCACAGTCAAAATCAACAAGTAATTATGAGCGGTACTGTCACATCCCCCAACAAACTCAACCAGCAACGATCGCCCTTAACGGCCGTTACACCCCCCAACAATTCCCTGCTGGCCGACTTTATACAAGAAACACTCGCGTTAACCAAGCGCCTGTTTATTCAACTACAGCGCCGCCCCTCGACACTAGTTGCAGGAATTATTCAGCCCCTGATGTGGTTGGTTTTATTCGGAGCTCTGTTTAAAAATGCACCAGCCGGCTTATTCGGCGAAAGCCAGAATTACGGACAATTTCTCGGCGCAGGCGTGATAGTTTTTACTGCATTTGCAGGCGCGCTGAATGCCGGTTTACCGATTATGTTCGATCGCGAATTCGGATTTCTCAACCGCCTGTTAGTCGCGCCCCTAGCTTCGAGATTTTCCATTGTCCTAGCTTCGGCTATTTTCATCGTCACGCTCAGCTTTATCCAAACAGGCGCAATCGTTACGGCGGGAGCATTTTTGGGATCGGGATTACCTGGACTTGCGGGACTAGGCGCGATCGCCCTGATTGTCCTACTATTAGTTTTGGGAGTCACCGGCTTGAGTCTCGGTTTAGCCTTCGCCCTCCCCGGCCACGTAGAATTAATCGCAGTGATTTTTGTCACCAACTTACCGCTGTTATTCGCGAGTACCGCCCTCGCGCCACTGTCGTTTATGCCACACTGGCTGCAAGTTGTCGTCACTCTCAATCCCCTGAGTTATGCGATCGAACCCATCCGCTATTTGTACCTGCACAGCGATTGGTCGCTAGCTAGCGTCGTCATGAACGCTCCTTGGGGTACAGTTAGTTTTGGAGGAGCGCTGTTAGTCTTGCTAGCCTTTGATTTGGTAGCGCTGCTGAGCATTCAACCACTGCTACGACGACGGTTTGCTTAGATGCAGACGGCGGTTGAAACCGCCAGAAAGTCAAACGATGTCCGCCTCCGGGGTGTAAAGAAAATAACGTAATTTCAAATGCCCGGTTTTCTTCAACCCGCGGAGGCGGGTTTTGTCTGTGTAGACGCGGTTTCAACCGCCCGGTCTTCTTAGCAATTGTTTTTTTGAAAGTTGAACTAATAAATTATGAACACCAAAACTTCTAAATCAAGTAAATTGATGATTCAAATTGCTGCAAGCGCGATCGCCACCTGTGCTCTTTTCACGCCTCAAGCAACCTTCGCTCAAGCCAGCGGTTTAAATAATAATAGCGCCCAACCGCTGCAAGACTTTCAAACTCAAGACAACACCGACCCTTTTTCCGGCCGCAGCAGTGGCAGCGGAATATTTGACTTAATTCACCGATCCCGATTTGGAGGCGGCCGCAGCATGGAAGAATTCAATACTGAACAGCGCCAAAATTTGAACGATGCCGCCGCAGAATTTCGGAACAAACAGCGCGTACTACTGGAAAAACAAGCAGTACCTGCACCGGGGGCGATCGCACCTACAGAAATTACCGCCCCTGTCCCTTAAATTTACAACTGCTGTTTGCTCATTTCTTAGTCCGCGAAGGCGGACTTTGTTTGTCTAGAGGCGATTTCAATCGCTCAATTTTAATCCTTAAATAATTTAACTAACAAATCCCCCAAACACCGCCATACCGTAATACTTCCAAGGAACCGCCACAGTCTCAAATCCCGCATTTGCCAGCATTTCCAACTGTGCCGCAAGTGTCGCTAGGCGATCGGGATTAGAATACCCGTAAGAAACACTCGTCCCCACCTTTGCCCGAATTTCTCCTAAAGTTTCCCCCTGACTTAGCGCCCAATCTTCCCGCGCCGTTTGATAAATATCCTTCATTGCTGCTGATTCCGATAAAACAGGATCGGCATTCCAAAAACAGCCGCCAGCAGTTAAACTTTCGCGAATCCGGTGAAACAATTTCAACTTCATCTCATCCTCAAGATGGTGAATTGCCAGAGATGAAATGCCAGCATTAAACTTATCGCCCAAACCTGAAAAATTTGGATTATTCGCCCATTCTCCAAAATCCAATTCTATGCCAGTCCACCTAGCTGCATATCCTGCCGACTCTATTTTGGCGCGGGCAAAATCCAGCATTCGCGGCGAATAATCCACAGCAACAATTTCCGCAGACGGGTAGCGTTGCAGAACTTTTAAACTCAGTTCCCCCGTACCGCAGCCGAGTTCTAAAATCCGCTGGTTGGTACTAGCAATGCAGGCTGCTAATACATCCAGCATTTCGTCATATTTCGGTAAAAGCCGCCGAATGCCGGTATCAAAATCCGCAGTATTGACGAAAACTTCTCCCGGAAAAATTTCCTTGTTAGTAGGTGAGACAGTAGAGTCAGAATTCACGATCGCCAACCAGAGACTACAATCGCTATCCTAACCCAAATCAAACAAAAAATGCGTGAAGTAAAGACTTAGGCCAAGCCGCGTCCTTACCCGACATCTGTACTTCACTAAACTGAAAACCACTATAAAGTTATGCGTACTTTTACGGACAAGGGAAACACTCGCGGTAAACAATAATTAACCATCCCTTGCACTCTCCAGTCTTGCTTTACCCCAGGCGCCAGCAAAACAGTCTGAAAAAGCAGTGTTATGTTAGTAGTGCATAAAATCAAATCAAGATTCAACCTCACACTTGAGGATACCATGCGCCAGTTGATTTCTAGCAGTCGGGCTGCCATCAGCCAATTAATTTACAAGCGAATTCTCCTTGCAGTGACAATTTTATTTTGTGTAGGTGTAGGAGTAGCGATGGCAAATATGTCTCGTCTTTCCTCCAACCTCATCGAATCGCAAGCCCTCCAAAATGCCACCCTCTACGCCCAAGCAATTAAAGAAGCCCGTACCCTTTACAGTTCCGATGTTATTAGTCCTCTCAACACCGCTAAAGCGATTAACTTTACCCACGACAACAAACCGACCAAAGTAACAGTTCCAGTCCCGGCAACTTTTTTAATAGAACTGGGCAACCATATAACCAACAAAAATCCCGAAGTATCAGTTCGCCTCTACAGCGACTACCCGTTTCCCTGGCGGCGAAAAGAAGGCGGAGCTAGAGACGATTTTGAACGTCAAGCTATTACCTATTTAACCCAAAATTCCAATAAACAATTTTTCAGAACAGAAGAATTTCGCGGCAAGCCAGCATTTCGATATGCCGAGGCAGATATTCTCACTCCTAGCTGCATAAACTGTCACAACACTAGCCCAAACAGTCCTAAAACTGACTGGAAAGTTGGAGATGTTCGGGGGATATTAGAAATTACTCAACCTTTGGAAACCATCACTCAAAAAACTCACAGCGGACTCAAAAATCTTTTTTTACTATTAGCAGGACTTTCAACTTTAGGCATTGCAGGATTAACTTTATCTATCAGCAGGTTGCGCCAAAATGCTAAACAATTAGAACAGCGCGTCAGGGAACGCACGGCACAATTGCAAGAAACTAATGTAGAATTGTTGAAAGAACAGGAAAAGAGCGATCGCCTGCTGCTCAATATTTTACCCGAATCCATTGCTGCTAGGTTAAAAGACGGTCAAAGCAGTATTGCTGACGGCTTCGCAGAGGTCACGATTCTGTTTGCGGATATCGTGGGCTTTACCGTGCTATCAGCACAAATATCTCCAGAAGAATTGCTCGTTTTTCTCAACGAAATTTTTTCATCCTTCGATGCTCTAACTGAAAGGTACGGATTAGAAAAAATCAAAACAATTGGAGATGCTTACATGGTAGTCGGAGGCTTGCCAAATCCCAGTACCAACCACGCCGAAAGCATTGCAGAAATGGCCTTAGATATGCAGGAGGAACTAGCAAAATTTAATGTCAAACATCATGCAGGAATTAACATTCGCATCGGCATCAATACCGGGCCTGCCATTGCGGGAGTTATTGGCACCAAAAAATTCATTTACGACCTCTGGGGCGATGCCGTTAATACAGCAGCCCGCATGGAATCCCACGGAATTCCCGGCGCGATTCAAGTCACACAATCAACTTACAATATCTTGCGAAATAAGTATCTGTTTGAAGACAGAGGAATTATCCACGTCAAAGGCAAGGGTGATATGAATACTTATTTGCTTGCAGGCAGGTTAGTCAGCGCAGTTTTGGTTTAATTTGTTTATTATATGATTAAGAAGACTGGGCGGTTGAAACCGCTTCTACACAGACAAAACCCGGATGGTGCGCGGGTTGAAGATGGGGCGGTTAAAATTACGCTATCTTCTTTCTTCAATCCGCGGAGGCGGACTTCGTTTGTGTAGACGCGGTTTCAACCGCCGTTTTATCTTCGTTGACTGGGTTTATTTTTCCGATGTCCTAAATTAGCCATTTGTGCAATAGTAAATTCTATGTCAGCGCGCCTTCTATCCTTCTTGGATTTTTTTAAATCTCGCTTGTCCAGACAAATAGCTTTGTGGGTATTTGCTAGCATTCTTGTCATAGAGGGAATTATTTTAGTCCCCTCTTATTTTAGGCGCGAAAATGAACTTTTAACTCAACTGGAACAGCTATCTCGGCCGACAGTTGATTCCCTCGAATTTTTGCTCGCCCAAGATGTTTCCGATCGCACTTTCTTGCAAGAAGAAGTAAAAAACATTACTAAGGATTCTCAAGTAGTGTTGGGAGTATCTATTTACCAAGCTAACGGTCAGCTAATATATACACTGGGCGAACCGCCAGAAATCAGTTTAGAGCAACTAAAAATTGCTCGTATAGTTCACAAGCAAAATTTCGATCGCAATCGCTACGATGTTGCTTGGACTGAGCGACATTTGGGAGGAGATTACATCTTAATTGTTCGTCACGATGCGTCCACCGTTCAACCAGAACTTTACGCATTTATCGGGCGAATTGCTGTTTTAGTCATCATTATATCAGCTTTTGTAACTTCTGTGACGATGCTTTTTTTAGGGGTGACAGTAATTGCACCAATTTTGAGATTGCGCGATGACTTAATTGCTGCGGGAGACGCTTTGAGCAAAGATCGAGAAAAACCTGATTTCTACTCTCTATCTGTCAAGCGCGATGACGAGTTGGGAGAAGTCATGGTTGCTTTTAATCAAATGTTTCACCGAGTCTACCAGGAAATCGCACAGCGAAAACAAGCTGAGGAAATATTACGCGCCGAACAAGAAAAGTCGGAACGTTTATTATTAAATATCTTACCGGAAATGATTGCCGATCGCCTAAAACAAGGACAGATCAATATTGCCGACGGATTTGCCGAGGTTACGGTGCTGTTTGCTGACATTGTGGGCTTTACCGAAATATCCTCCCGCACGTCTCCTGCAGAATTAGTCGAATTGCTGAACAAAATATTTTCAGCTTTCGACTGTTTAAGCGAGAAATACGGCTTAGAAAAAATTAAGACCATCGGTGACAATTATATGGTAGCAGGCGGTTTACCGCTTCCCTGTAAAAATCATGCAGAATCTATTGCCGAAATGGCGATCGAAATGCAGCAAGAAATTCTAAAATTTAGCGATGAATTCGGCGAACCTCTCAACATTCGCATTGGCATTAATACTGGGCCTGTTGTAGCAGGTGTAATCGGCACTAAAAAGTTTATTTACGATTTGTGGGGAGATGCGGTGAATACAGCAAGTCGCATGGAATCCCAGGGACTTCCTGGTAAAATTCAAGTTAGCAGCTCAACTTATAAGTTGCTGTGCGATAAGTATTTGTTTGAAAAACGCGGTAAGATTAATGTCAAAGGTAAAGGAGCAATGATCACTTATTTCTTAGTTGGTCAAAAATTGTAACTGGTAACAAGTATAATTTGATATTTTGTAAGGTGTGCACGGCTACTTCTACTCGTTCCCAGGCTCTGCCTGGTAACGCAGATCCGGAGGCTCTGCCTCCTTTTTTGCGAGGCAGAGCCTCGCTTACATAGGTTCCCAGGCAGAGCTTGGGAACCAGTTAACCAGTTATATTACAATGCAATTTGATATTAGTTACAGGCGCAAAAATGACAATAAATTCAGAACATAACTCTTCTAATTCACCAATTTGGCAGCCCTTCACGCAAATGAAAACTGCTCCTGCGCCGCTGAAGGTAATTCGCGGCAAAGGAGTGCTGTTGGAATTAGAAGACGGGCGGCAAATTCTCGACTGTATTTCTAGTTGGTGGGTGACGATTCATGGGCACAGTCATCCGGTTCTGGCTGAGGCTCTTTACGAACAAGCAAAAAAGTTAGAACACGTTATCTTTGCGGGATTTACGCACGAACCCGCCCAGAAAATTGCAGATAAATTAATAAGTCATACGCCTAATTCTTTGACGCGAATTTTCTTTTCTGATAATGGTTCGACTGCTGTTGAAGTTGCTCTGAAAATGGCATTTCAATATTGGCTAAATCTCGGAGAAACTAACCGCACTAGCTTTATTAGTTTTGAGGGAGGTTATCACGGCGATACTGTGGGCGCGATGTCTGCTGGCAGAAGTTCGCTGTGGTGGGAACCTTTTGCACCTTTAATGTTTCCTGGGGATGTTGTGCCTTTTCCTGCGACTTTTGACGGCGATGAGGAGGTGGAAAGCAAGGAGGCGGAGAGTTTGGAGAAACTGGAGTCTTTGTTGAAGCATGGAAAGGGCTATGCGGGAATTTTTATTGAGCCTTTGGTGCAAGGTTCTGCTGGAATGCGAATGTGCCGCCCTGAGTTTTTGCGGGCGATCGCACAAATGGCCCGCCAATATAATGTATTGTTGATTTACGATGAAGTGATGACGGGTTTTGGGCGCACGGGCGAACTGTTTGCTTCGCTTAAATCTGGAACTGCGCCGGATATTCTGTGTTTATCTAAGGGATTGTCTGGTGGCTGCTTGCCACTTTCTGTCACAATGGCATCGGAGGATATTTATCAAGCTTTCTGGCGAGATGAATCGGACAAAGCTTTTTATCACGGTCATTCTTACACCGGAAATCCTTTAGCTTGTGCGGTGAGTGTAGCATCCCTGGAGCTTTTGGAGCAAAACCCAAATATGTATGAAGGGATGGAAAAACTGCACCACAAATACCTGAATCAATGGCTGAGAGATCATCCTAAACTCGAACGGATTCGGACTTGCGGCACCATCGCAGCAATGGATGTGAAAACCGAAAGCAGTTCCGGTTATTTTAATGAGATCGGCCCTGTATTGAAAGCCAGATTTCTCGAAGCGGGGTTTTTGCTCCGTCCCTTGGGAAACACGCTTTATGTTATGCCTCCCTACTGCATTTCTCCTGATGAATTAGAATCGATTTATCGGGTAATTCGTCAGGTTCTGGATACTCTGTAAACCCTTAATTTTTAGTAATGAATTTACCCAATTGGAACGATTTGGCTGAGGTTGCGCTGGCGGGCAAATGTCTTTCTCGCGAGCAATCTTTAGCCGTATTGCGCGCGCCGGATGAGGTTTTGCTGGAACAACTAAACGCAGCTTATCGGGTGCGCCGCCATTACTGGGGAAACCGCGTCAGATTGCACTATTTGCTAAACGCTCAAAGTGGCCTTTGTCCTGAAGATTGCCATTATTGTTCTCAGTCCAAAATCTCGACTGCGGAAATTGAAAAATATCCGCTTTTAGCTAAGGAAAAAATTCTGGAAGCGGCCGGGCGCGCGGCAGATTTAAAAGCTGGTACGTTTTGTTTAGTAATTTCTGGCCGCCAACCCAACGCATCTACTTTCGATCGCGTTTTGGATGCTGTAGAAACCGTCAAGGCAAATTATAACCTGAAAATCTGCGCTTGTTTGGGGTTGTTGAGCGAGGAGCAAACTCACCGTTTGGCGAAAGCTGGAGTCGATCGCGTAAATCACAATCTCAACACCTCCGAATCATACCACACGGAGATTTGCACAACTCACACTTTTGGCGATCGCGTCGAAACCGTCGAACACGTCAAAGCAGCGGGAATCACCACTTGTTCCGGCGGCATTTTGGGGATGGGCGAATCGGATGATGATGCGATCGATTTAGCGCTGTCGTTGCGGAATTTGGGCGTTACCAGCGTACCGATCAACTTTTTCATTCCAATCCCCGGAACGCCATTTGCAGACGTTAATCGCTTAAATCCCCGCCAATGTTTGCGGATTCTCTGCTTGTTCCGATTTTTGCTTCCCAGCCAAGAAATTCGGATTGCTGGGGGACGCGAAGTGCATTTGCGTTCTTTACAACCCCTCGGACTCTACGCAGCTAATTCTATCTTTGTGGGCGATTATCTGACTACTCCCGGACAAAGCGCAAATCAAGATTGGGATATGATTCGAGATGCAGGATTTGCGATCGAATCTCCCGATGGTTCAATAGACCTCTTGCAAAAGTCAAAAACTCACCCCCCTCAGTCCCCCCCTTGCTAAGGGGGGAAGCAAGAAAAATTAGGCTCCCTCCCCTTACTAAGGGGAGGGTTGGGGAGGGGTCTCAGCATTTTTGCAAGAGGTCTAATGTTAGAAGTTGATTCAAAAGATAAGACGGCGGTTTCAACCGCGTCTACACAAACGATGTCCGCCTCCGCGGACTCAAGAAAATAACATAATTTTCACCGCCAATTCTTCAACCCGCGGAGGCGGGTTTTGTCTGTGTAGACGCGAATTCTATTCGCCCGGTCTTCTTGAATTAACCAATATCAAATAATACAATAGGAGAAATTGTGGACAAACGCGAAGAAATTACGATCGCAGAATACCAAGCAACCGCCGAATCTTTCCGAGAAGGAACATGGCACCACGACGTATCCCAAAATCGCGACGCACTCACCGCTGCCATGCCCCGCAATCCCGGTAAAATCCTCGATATAGGATGCGGGCCAGGACGAGACTTAGTAGCGTTTAAAAGCCAAGGACATACAGTTGTAGGATTAGATGCAACTCCGGCTTTTGTAGAAATAGCCAAGAAATTATCCGGCTGCGAAGTTTTGCAGCAATCTTTTCTGAATCTCGACTTACCAAAAGCCGAATTTGACGGTATTTTCGCCAATGCTTCCATGATTCACATTCCCAGCGACAAAATGGTGAAAGTGCTGCAAGATTTGCACAAAACTTTAGTTATTGGCGGTGCAATTGTCATGTCAATGTGCCGGGGAAATTGGGAAGGCTACGACGAACGGCCGACAGGAAAACGCTATACAGCAGGATGGGAATACGAAACTTTAGCACCTTGTTTAGAACAAGCAGGATTTGAAATTGTCAATCACTACTATCGCCCTCCCGGCTTGCCGCGCGAAGCTCAATCTTGGGTAGTAATCGTCGGCAAAAAAATCTAACGTAAATAGGAAATTGCCAATCTTTCCCATCTCTTCCTCCGCGTCCTCTGCGCCCTCTGCGGTAAAAAAAAACTAATTCAAAAAATCACAGAAGATTGTTGTATACTATTCCCAAGTCAAAAAAACCAACTTCTGCACAAACTAAAACAAAATTAATATGACAGATAAATCCCACATCTTTTTAGCAGGTGCTAGTCGAGGCGTCGGCCTAGAAATCGCCAAATGTCTCGTAGCACAAAATATGCAAGTAACAGCACTTTTGCGATCGCCCGCAACGCGCACCGAATTAGAAGCAATGGGCATCAAAGTCTTGACTGGCGACGCTTTGGACGCTGCGGCTGTGGAAGTGGCAATGGCTGGCGGCGAACCAATTCATGCCGTAATCAGCACCGTTGGCGGCTTACCCAAAGATGGAGAAAGAGCCGATTATTTGGGCAACAAAAACTTGATTGATGCTGCCGTCAAAGCAGGCGTGCAAAAGTTTATTTTGGTTTCATCTATCGGTAGCGGTAACACGGCCGCTGCTTTGCCGCCGCAAGCTTTAGAAACTTTGCGCCCGGTGTTAATTGAAAAGGAAAAAGCGGAAAATCATTTGATAGCAAGCGGGATGATTTATACTGTGATTCGTCCGGGCGGATTGAAGTCGGAACCTGCGACGGATAACGGTGTTTTAACGGAAGATTGTCGGGTGGCGGGAACTATTCACCGGGCGGATGTGGCGCAGTTAGTTTGTCAGTGTTTAGTTTCTGATGCTGCTAACAATAAGGTTTTGTCGGCGGTAGATAAGCAAATGGTTTACGGCAATTTAGAATATGAGGTATTAGGTTTGAAATAAAAAGAATACCGGGCGGTTGAAACCGCGCCGACACAGACAAAACCCGGATGGTGCGCGGGTTGAAGAATCAACGGTTTAAATTAGCTTCTTTTCTTCAGTCCGCGGAGGCGGACATTGTTTGTGTAGACGCGGTTTCAACCGCCGTTTGATCTGAGTTAAGAATCAAAAGGTTTAATCTACGATCGCCCGAATGGTTGAATCAACGATCGCCCGTTAGCGAAGCCGTCGAACCCGATCGCCCAATCCAACACCAAACGCGCGATCGCAAACAATAGTACGCTCTCGACCGCACCAACCGCAAACGGCAATAACTCCTGCAAACCCGGTATTTTCCCCGCCTCAAAAGAAAGTCCCGCATCCAACTGTCCAAAAGCCCGCACCAGCCCAAAAGCCAACACCACACCAGATTTAAGGTGCGGGTTAGTATCGCACCGGATAGCGTAGCGGTAGGTAACGCCGAATAAGAAACCGCCCACAAGTGCCATCACTCCTCTGAAGGCAAAATTTAGGTCAACGGTCATTACCTGCAAGCTCGCCAGAGAATCCCACCAACGGGCTAGGATTAAGCTGTTAACCAGGGCGATCGCCCCAAAACCACAAAAACAAGACAAAGCAGCAACAGTCCCTGCTTTCAAAGATTCTACCCGTTCAGCGAAACTAAAATTTGACGAATCCTTCACAGCACCTTCATTCCAAAAATGGCTCAAATTAAATTATCATAAGGGTTGGAGTCACTTTGTACAGTTCGTTCAGTAAATAGCTATGGATATTTTGTCACTCGGTTGGGTTTCGGTGCTAGTTCTGTTCTCCTTCTCAATTTCAATGGTGATTTGGGGCCGCAACGGTTTCTAGATCCCAAATAAGATGTACGGTTGAAACCGCCGAGTCTTCAACCCGCGTCGGCGGGTTTTGTTTGTGTAGACGCGGTTTCAACCGCCGAGTCTTTTAAATCCTATTTAACCAAAACTCAATAACAGGAGTTACAAATATGACAGCAAAAAAAATATTAATGCTAGTCGGCGACTTTGTAGAAGACTACGAAGTAATGGTACCATTCCAAGCACTACAAATGGTAGGTCACACCGTCCACGCAGTCTGCCCCGACAAAGCCGCAGGCCAAACAATTCGCACCGCAATTCACGACTTTGAAGGCGACCAAACCTATAGCGAAAAACCCGGTCACAACTTTACTTTAAACGCAACTTTTGACGACATTAACGCCGCCGATTACGACGCTTTAATTATCCCCGGAGGAAGAGCCCCAGAATACCTCCGCCTCAACCAAAAAGTGCTGCAAATTACCCGCTACTTTGCTAATAACAAAAAGCCGATCGCATCTATTTGTCACGGCTTGCAAGTCCTCACCGCCGCCGGCGTGCTCGAAGGCAAACGCTGCACCGCATACCCAGCTTGCAGCCCCGACATCCTCCGCGCTGGCGGCAAATATACCGAAGTTCCCGTTACCGAAGCCGTAGTCGATGGCAACTTAGTCACAGCCCCCGCGTGGCCGGCTCATCCTAACTGGTTAGCTGAATTTTTGAAGGTTTTGGGAACAAAAATCGAACATTCAGAAACAGTCGCCGTTTCTTGAATAATCAGACTTACTTTATTCAACCCAGTTTCTACGCAATTGGTAAATAGGTAATAGGTAATAGGTAATAGGTAATAGGTAATAGGTAATTCTTCCCTCTTCCTTCTTCCTTCTTCCTTCTTCCTTCTTCCTTCTAAGTATGACGATTTTTACAGTCAAAGTTAAGCCGAATTCCAAACAGCAAAGCATCGAAGAGCAACCAGACGGCAGCCTCAAAGTACATCTCAAATCGCCACCAGTCGATGGAAAAGCTAATCAAGAATTAATCGTGTTGTTGGCGAAAAAGTTTAAAGTGCCGAAATCTGCGATCGCCATTAAATCGGGTTTGTCGTCCAAAAATAAACTTGTCGAAATTGCGATCGAACCTGCAACTCAGAAATAAAGTTAACAGCAAATCTATCTAAAGACGGATTCAAACTCAACTAGAAAATCCTATCTTAGTAGTTGTAGAGTTAAAATAAAAAATAATGAGCATTGAAAATAGAGTCGAAGCAACAGCTAAGAATATTGAAGGCAAAATCCAAGAAGCTGTGAGCGAAGTTACAGGCAATCTGAAAGATAAAGTAGAAGGTCAAGCCAAGCAGGACGAAGCCTCAGCAATTCACATGAAAGAAGACCTCAAAGATAAAGCAAAAGAGATTGTAGACAAAGCTTAGTCAGAGTATTTGCTAAAAGTTTCCTGCCTACTGAATCCAGCAAACATATCGTTTGCTGGCTTTTTTTTTGCTCGCCCAAACTTGTAGGATGCGTCATACCAAATCTGGCTTTAATACCTCTTAATTCTTCAGTCCACGGAGGTGGACTTCGTTTGTATAGTCGTGGTTTCAACCGCCGAGTCTCTTAATTCTTCAGTCCACGGAGGTGGACTTCGTTTGTATAGTCGCGGTTTCAACCGCCGAGTCCCTTCAACAAAAAAGCCAGGGATTCAGATCCCTAGCTTGAAACATCGCACAATTAGTTTTTAGAGTTGGTGCGGGCGATGGTTTTTTCTAAAACCACTCCCACCCGCTGCCACCTAAATTAAATCAGGATAATATCTGATCTACCGAAGTTTGGTCTGTTGTTTAGGATTGCGAGTGTAATGGGTGATTTAGACCCACTAGCACCGTCAGGGTCATATCCTAGTCGTCCGTCTTCAGCTTGGTAAAAGAAGAACGGTGCTGTCTGCGGAAGTTGTGCCTGAGGAATGTTCGTCGTATTAACACCACCAGCGTAAGTCCCGTTGTCAAACACCACGAACGATTGGCCAGGAAGTTGGCTTGGCCCATTCACTGCACCGAAGCCGAAGGCAATACTATTCAAGACTATCTTGTCTTGGCCTTGTTGTTTAAAGTCACCGATTTGGTCTGGACTGGTGCTGAATCCGACGGGGGTGACGCCGCCGGTGAGGGTGTCGAAGCCGCCTTCCTGGGAGTTGCTGTAGTAGAAGCTGTCATCGCCGTTGCCACCAATCAGCGTGTCAGAACCGGGCCCGCCGCCGAGAGAGTCGTTGCCGTCTCCTCCGATCAGATAGTCGTTCCCAAAGCCGCCCAGCATTGTGTCGTTTCCGCCACCGGCATCTAAGGTATCGTCCCCATCAACTCCTGGGGTAATAAGAATTGTGGGGCCGCCGAACAGTATGTCGTCGCCAGCACCGGTAGTGATGACATCAGTGCCGTTGCCGCCAATGATGAAGTTGCTGCCTAAGTTATCAGTAATGATGTTTGTCGATGTGACACCGGCAAAGTTGACAGTGCTAGCGTAGGAGATGATGTCGTTACCACCAAATGAGCCAATCAATTTATCGCGTCTGCTACCAAACACGATCGTATCATTCCCTTCACCACCGTTCATGAAGTTGGTGACGGTGCCGGTGGTAGTAAGATTAGTGCTGATGTTGCCAAGTAACAGATCATCACCCAGACCGCCGTCGAGAGTAACTAGCGCAGTAGTAGTACCGACATTAAAAGTAGTGGCATTGATCGTATCGTTGCCATCTCCACCGAAGGCTTGATTAAAGATACCGCTCAAGGTGTCATTGCCTGCGCCGCCGATCATTGTATCACTCGCAAAAGCTGCAACGATCGTGTCGTTGCCATCGCCGCCGTCGAGCAAGTTGCGACCCGCGAAGCCTGGAAATGAACTCAGCGCACCTACGCTGGAAAGTGTAGACACCGTAGACGACTTGATGAAGTCGTCGCCTGCGCCTCCCTGCGCCGTGTCCTGCGTAGCATAAACCGTGATCGTGTCGTTCCCAGCACCGCCGTCCAGGAAGTTTTTGCCGGTGCCAAAGTCGCCGATACCGCCGACGAGAGAATCGTTGCCCTCACCGCCGAGCAAGGTGGTTTTCTCAATGCCAATGGTGATGACGCTCGAAGAAAACGGACTCGACTGGGTACTGTTCTCAATGACTAATGTATCGTTGTCAAGATCGCCGGAAAGATAGCTGTTGCTGGCTACACCATACAGTGTGTCGTTGCCTTTACCGCCGAACAGAGTATCTTTCTGATTGATACCTACAACATAGTCGTCGCCCAAGTCTCCGCGCAAGAAGTTGCTGCCTTGATTGCCACCGGCACTGCCGATGCGAATATCGAGGTTGTTGCCGCCACCTGCGATGAAGAAGCCGAGGGAGTCATTGTCCTTGCCACCGTAGAGGGTGTCTCTTCCCAGGGCGCCTCCCAGCATCGTATCTGAGCCCTGATTACCAAACATCAGGTTGCCATCGACTGTGCCTTGGAGCAAGTCATCTCCCGCACCGCCCAACAGCGTCGAATTCCGGGCTTGAGCGATTATGGTGTCATTGCCTGCGTCGCCCTGCATGAAAACTCGCTCGCGCTGGCCTACTAATGAATCTTCGTCGTTGCCGCCGTATAGGGTATCGTTGGGGCCGACGGAAATTAGAGTATCGTTATCGCCTTCGCCAAATATTAAGCTGCCGCCGAGGGCAGAAGTTGTAATAAAATCCGCCCCCGCTCCGGCAAAGATTGTATCCGGGCCCAGTCCCGGAGTGTTTAAATTAGCTTGATCAGAATTGTCAGTTAACGTTGTCATACAGCTTCACTCCTCTACTTCTTGTTGATCATCGCTGGTGCGACTACAGACACTGCCTAGAACACCGAATGTTTGGATGCCGCTGTAGTTTAACCTGTTTGCCAGCCGCAAGTCTAGCCTACTGGTGTTAACCCTGTCTAGACTTTCTCCCTCACGGACTTTTTGCTTGTAAGCTTTTATTTTCAATGTCTTCACCCTTTAATAATCCTTGTGCAATGTCTCAGGTGCTCACGCTCAAGAAGACGCGGCTCATATTCTGAATGTTCCATTCTGGGTTGGCGATCAGGGATCGCCTCCGGGGAAGGAAATTCAAGATTAACAAGGGTCGATCGGGGAGTTTGGGAAGACAATGAAAATTGGGAGATTGGTTACTTGGTTGCAAGGCTTTGTGCTAATTTCCGGTTTCCCAGGCAGGGTCGTTTTTAAATCAATACGGTTCCGTTAAGACTTATCTCCCCTAGCCCCCCTTAAAAAGGGGGGGACAAGAGTCTTCTCAAAGTCCCACTTCAGAAGGGGGATGCGAGGGGGATCTCTGGAAACAAACACTGTGAACTGAACCGTATTGGTCTTTAAATAATTCTGGCTCGGATTGAACTCCGCGCCATGCAGGGGTCTAAAAGTCTACACCCCGCTTTAGTTCTACGCCCCGATCGCCATAGTGTTTGTGACAGTATACCTCTGAGTGTACGCTTGCCAAGTCAAAGTAAGCATGGGGTTTGTGGCAGCGCCCGGTGATAATGATTTCTGTATCGCGGGGCTTGCGTAGCAAGGCTTCGACGATCGGCTCTACCGACAGCAGTTCTAAGTCTACTGTGGGATTGAGTTCATCGAGAATGATCGTTTTATACCAGCCGCTGGCGATCGCCATTTTAGCGATTTCCCAGCCGCGTTCTGCCTCGATACAATCTAACTCTTGCTGTTGTCCCCGCCAAACTATAGCATCTCGGCCGCACCGCTGGTGGTCTACTAACTGCGGGTAACTTTGTCGCAATGCTGCGATCGCCGCATCTTCTGTATAACCAGTCCCACCTTTGAGCCATTGTACAATTAACACACGGTGAGATGTGTCTTGGCTGATACCTCTACCGATCGCCTGCAAAGCTTTCCCCAAGGCACTGGTAGACTTACCTTTGCCTGCTCCGGTGTATATTTCGATACCGGAAATATTATGCTCTGCCGCTGCGGGGTGATAGTGCGGCTTCATTTCTGAGTGTAAGTCGGCAATTTCTAGCAAAGCTTCGGGGGCTGCTCGGCCTGTGGCGATTACTTCTAAATATTCTGGTTTGTTTTTGAGGGTTTGGACTACTTCGTCCACTGGCAGCAAACCTAAGTCCAATACGGGGTTTAGTTCGTCTAGAACCACGACGGAATAGAGTTCACTGGCGATCGCTCCTTTGGCGATATCCCAGCCTCGCTGAGCTTCGGCGCGATCGAAGCGGGTGATTGCTTCGGCCCCAAAATATTCGGCTCTGCCGGTGCGTACTTGGTCGATCAAGTGCGGAAATGCCCGTTGCAGCGCTTCTATTGCCCCGTCTTCGTCGTAGGAGCGGCCGGGGCCTTTGAGAAAGCGCAGCAACAAAACTCGCGTGGGAGAGTCAGAATTGATACCCAGCCCGATCGAGCGCAACACTACTCCCAAAGCTGCCTGAGACTTGCCTTTACCAGCGCCGTCGTAGACGTGAATCTGACCCGCGGCGCGTTCTGAGCGGGATGAGGCTGTCCGAATACCAATGCCATTCCTTACCATAATCCGCAGTTATTTGAGTCTGTCTCGGGGTGGGTATTCGATCGCTTGAATGTTTAATATTTCCATTCTGTTGGCCGATCTCAAAAGATTATAGGATATAACCTCAACCACCTGATGTTCATTCGGGCGATCGAAAGCAATTAGCGGCTCAGACCTGCGGCTCTTGATTATTCCCCCTGTGATGTACAATTAAAATTTAACACGGGCTGATATACCTGAATCCTTATGATTGCGAGTGTTTTCCCATTTCGGACTGTTTTGGTGCAAATTTTAATTATGTTTTTGGCGATCGCGATCGAATCGTGGTTTCTACAAAAACTACTGAAACTCGGCCCCAAAACCAGCGTTGAATA
The DNA here is from genome assembly GCF_036705955.1 of Microcoleus sp. A6-C6. Classification (NCBI taxonomy): domain Bacteria; kingdom Bacillati; phylum Cyanobacteriota; class Cyanophyceae; order Oscillatoriales; family Microcoleaceae; genus Microcoleus; species Microcoleus sp. A6-C6. The sequence continues at coordinate 44,231 of NZ_JAUBVR010000024.1, forward strand.
TACTGCCATCCTCAATCTCGGTTGCACTTGCGTAGGTTGGTTAGTTTTCTTCGGCATTGAAAGCGTTCTTTCCAAAGATTTGCGAGAACAGCTAATCGGTTATATTTTATTAGGCGGAGGGCAGAATGTTTACAATACCATAACTATGATAGCCGTCTCGATATTAGCAGTAACTTTTCTCGTTAAATGGCAAGGATTAGAAATCATAGGAAACGTGGTTTCCGGCAATAAAAAAGCTTCCAAACCTCAGTTTATAGGGCCGCCCACCCTCAGCCGCCGTCCTCCCAAAAAGACTTTTCAAGTAACTACTCAGTTTGGGGCAGTTTTAATCGCCCACACTGTTAGCAATTTCGTTATTTTAACCGTGTTGTTTTTGCAAAGCGTCAATAATAGAAATCTATGATGAAGCAATTTTTGGATGTGACTCAGCAACTAACTAAGCTGACGAACAACCTTTGGGAAACCAATAAAAAAGTCCAAAAGGCAATGATTCCGCCTAAAGTTGTCCACTGGAAGACGCCTTTACTGCTCAGCATCTTTTTAGGTGTGCTGACGGTGGCGGCAGTTACTGACTTGGCGACGAGAACTCTGATGTTTGATATGAGCTGGTTATTTTTTATACTTTCAATGGGTTTGCTGACCAGCCAGCAACCTTTTGTAATTAACAAAGTAAGTCTGAGTCCGTGGGTGACAAGCTTCTTAATTGGCTTGTGGTTGCTGATCAGGTTGCCGTCGGACAAAAAGGAAATAGCCTGGATATGCGGCCCAATTATAGCAGTAGTAGTTCTTGCTATCATCAGGGTTTGGAAGAGCGATTCAAAACGGGAAAGTATCAGGGAGTTGATGCGCCCTCAGTTTTTGATGATTACTCTAATTCATGTGACGTTTTCCTGTTGGTTTGCATTTCACTTTTTAATTCAAAGTTGGATACAACAGTATCCGAGCGTTTTATCGCAGGATTTGAGGAAAAGCGATTATGTGGTGACATTTCAACAGCCAACTATTAATCGCTCCCGAGGAGTTGTCATCCTCAATGCAATGGAGCGATACCTGCAAAATGAAGCCCGCACCAAACCGTGGCCGCAGGTTGAACAAATGTTAATAGATATTGACAACGAGCGATTTTTTCTGAAGAATCAAGCGTTAGGAACAATTGGGATAGTCCCAGAAGATGCTAGCTGGGATGTCAAAACTTCGATCGTTCAAGGACAGTCGCGCTATCAGTTAGAGATGCAAGCAACTTGGATGGGGCTAGTTTTTAGACCGGAAATATATTCGTTTACAAAGTCTTGCGAGGTGTTCGATACAGCCAATCGGGCGACTGTAACCTGCGACGCGATCAAACGCTCTAAACCCGGATTGAAAAAAGATGGAACTACGGGAGATAGTCAAGTTTGAGGCTGTCTTTGGCGGTTAGGAGAGCGGGAGAGTGGGAGAGCTTTTACACGGGAGTGCGAGCGTCCCGCTCGCTATTGTATATTCGGCAAGCGAGCGGGGACGATCGCACTCCTGAAAAACGCTTTTTACTCTCCGCAAAGATGCTTCCGAAAGCCGAAGAGCGGGGAAAATCTTCCCTCTTCCCTCTTCCTTCTTCCTTCTTCCTTCTTCCTTCTTCCCTCTTCCTTCTTCCTTCTTCCTTCTTCCTTCTTCCTTCTTCCTTCTTCCTTAAACTAAAATATAGCTAAAGTTGACTGTGGGTTAATAAATAGATGAATTTGAGAAGAATCTTGACAGTCGCGACTAATGTATATTGGGAAGTAATTCGCGATCGCATCCTTTACTTAATTATTATTTTTGCTCTGTTGATGGGAGCCTCGGTGCGCTTGATACCGGAATTGGCAGCGACAACCGAAAAGAAAATTATCTTAGATATCGGTTTGGCTGCGATCGGTATTCTCGGTCTAATTGCCACAGTCTTTGTGGCTACCGGACTGGTCAACAAAGAAATTGAAAAGCGGACTGTTTACCTGTTAGTTGCCAAACCGATAAGTCGGGCTGAGTTAATTGTGGGCAAGCACTTAGGGCTGTCGGCGGTGCTGGCGGTACTGGTAGCAGCAATGACTGTTATCTATCTGGCTATTCTGAGTTTGAGCCGGATTCCTTACCCTTTGGGCAGCATTTTAATTGCTTCACTATTCATCTGGTTTGAGCTGTGTCTCATGGCCGCTGTCGGGATTTTATTTGGGGTTTTTAGCAGTTCGCTGCTGGCAAGTTTACTGACATTTGGCGTTTATTTTATGGGACACTCGACGCGAGATTTAGTGTCTTTGGGCAAGTTAACTAAAAATCCTGGCATTGAACAATTGATGATGGGACTTTATCTGGTTTTGCCGGATTTAGCCCGGTTTAATTTGAGAAATGATGCTGTTTACGGACAAGTTCCTTACTTGGCGGGTTTGATTACAGATGCTGGCTACGGTTTGCTGTATGTGGTGTTGCTGCTGTCAATTGCGATCGCCATATTTTCCCGCCGAGAATTTTAAAACGCGCGTATTGTTCGATCGTTCGGACTTTAGTCCTTTCTCGGATAAGGACTAAAGTCCGAACGATCGAACCTTTTTTATTATGGAATTAGCGAGCTAAGATATAGACAAGGTTATCGATCGGCAATCTCGACTGTTTGTAGTGTTACAAAAAAATGAAATTATGATATTGGAAAAACTAGAACAATTAAAAGATATTTTCGCGCAGATGGAACGGGCGCTGATTGCCTACTCTGGCGGAATTGATAGCACTTTGGTGGCAAAAATTGCTTTTGACGTGTTGGGCGATCGCGCTTTGGCTGTAACGGCTGTTTCTCCGTCTCTACTGCCAGAAGATTTAGAAGATGCGCGGATTCAAGCCGCAGAAATTGGCATCGCCCACCAGGAAGTAGAAACTCAGGAAATGGCAAATCCTAATTATACTTCTAACCCGGTTAATCGCTGCTATTTCTGCAAAAGCGAACTGCACGATACTTTGAAACCGCTAGCACTGGCAAAGGGTTATCCTTATGTGGTAGATGGGGTTAATGGTGATGATTTAAAGGATTACCGTCCGGGGATTCAGGCTGCTAAGGAACGGGGCGCGCGATCGCCTTTAGCAGAAGTTGGTATGACTAAATTTGAAGTTCGACAGTTGGCAAAAGAATTGGATTTGCCTTGGTGGGATAAACCGGCTCAACCTTGTTTGAGTTCGCGTTTTCCTTATGGTGAAGAAATCACTGTTGCTAAGTTGCAAAGAGTGGGGCGCGCTGAACGGTATTTGCGGCAGTTGGGACTGAAAAATCTGCGCGTGCGATCGGATGGAGACACCGCGCGCATTGAGTTACCAGCCCAGGAGATTCAGCAGTTTGTATTAAATGCTGATTTGCCTGGATTAGTAGCGGTGTTTCAGGAGTTTGGTTTTGTGTACGCGACTTTGGATTTGGAGGGGTTTCGCAGTGGCAAATTAAATCAGGTTTTACAACCTGAATTGTTGGGGGCGAAGGGTTGATTAATTATCTTGAAAAAATGTCACTACAACCGTGTGTTCGTCCCGATCGCATTTAACTTGAAAACGGCGCTGAGGATAAAGCGATTTTAGGCGACTTTCCCACATCTGAGCTAATGCTTGTCCCAAATACAATAAATTGTCGATACTCGTATTTTCCGCACCGGGGAGAATGTCATCAACGTGCTGGTGGTTCATCACCTGCTCAATTGCAGCGACATCATTCCCCAGTTCGATTTTCCACTGTTCGTATATTTGACTGTTAAAGGCTTCGGACAAAAAGATACCGCCTTCATGTTCGACAAAATCTGGCCAGAATAGTTTTGTGAAAGCTATGGCAATTTCAATATTAGCAGATCCAAAAAGATAATCCCAGAGTGAAAAATCATCGCCGTTGGCTTTTTTCCATTGCTGGAAATCGATTAGTTTATCTGCATTCAAGGATATTTGTTTGATGAACATAATTTCTAGGGTATTTCATCTAATCTAGCTGGCCTAACTGTTTTCTCAGCTTGCACGTAAATGTCTCCTGCTGAGTTTTGGTTGTGTTTGTATTCAACGGCGTGAGGTGTCGGCACATTTGCATGAGCCCTTCCTGTCAAGTCTACTCGCTTAATTGCCCGTCCACTGTCATCGTAGACGATATAGCTGGTAATGTTCTTGCCATCCATGCGGTAGAGTAAGTTTTGGACACTTGCTCCATCTAGAGGAAATCTGCCACTTACCTGGGTTCCGACGGCTATAAGGGTGCTAGCGGGGATACCAACTGTCCAATCCACTGGTTTAGACATATATTAGTCCTAAATTATTTTACCACCTCAGTTTGATATATGTAGGGGTACTTGGATTGTGACAGATCGCAATTTCTGGAAATTTGCATAAATCCTGACTGCTCGTTAAAGAAATAGCATAAACTCAAGTAGCAGCAAAAGTAGCAGCAATTTGTATGAAAGTTAAATTTAAATTAATCTCCGCCGTTTTGGCTTTATTGTTGTCGGCGTACATCCCGTTTCGGGGGTTGGCTAACCCGCAACCTTCGGGGGACACTGTTAGTTCTGCACTGTGGTGGCAAGCTTCGGTTTACAATCAGGTGCAGCAAATTAAAGAACAGAAATATGAAGGTTGCGTGTGGGGCGATTCTATTTCTTCGGCCCTGGGCGATTCTTTGGGAGAAAAAAACTTTAATTTTGCGATCGGCGGAATGAGTTCTGTTTCGCTGCTAGAACAGCTTAAACTTGTAGTACCCCAGGGGTTTACCTGCCAAACATCGATTTTGGCGATCGGCACAAATGATGCTATGTACGGGATTAGCGACGAGCAATTTGTCAGCAATTTGAAAGAGGCGATCGCAATTATGCGATCGCTAGGAACAAAAAAAATTATTCTGATTCCTGCTTTTTACTCAACTCTTGCCGCCAGCTACAATCCTAAATCAGCAGGAACAATTGCCAGAGTTGACGAAATCAATGTTCTCATCGATCAAGTAGCCACCGCCGAAAATCTGACCGTTGAATCTAGCGGTATACAAGCATTGTTTAAGGAAAAAGCCCTGAATGGAGATTTAACAAAAGACGGCGTTCACCTCAATGCCAAAGGTTTAGATATATACAGGAAAGTTTTGTTAAATATTTTAAATTCTTCCTCTGTAACGCGCACATCTTTCTGATAAATAATATCAAATCCGGTGGCATCGGAATGAATATTACCCACAGTCAGGACACGGCAATGCCGTGTCCTCATAGCGGTTCTCAAAAAAGTGAGGTATGCCCTATGCCCTATGCCCATGCCGGAAGCGTACCTGATCTTTCTGAGAAAGGCTATATGATGTCTAAGGAGTAGACTGAATTTGCTGTGGCGACTGCTGCTGAAGCTGAAGTTGTTGATTTTGAATCTGAAGTCGCTGATTTTCAACATCAATTTGTCGCTGTCTGTCTTGAAGTTGTAGTTGTCTGTCTTCTGCTTGCACTCTTCTATCTTCTGCTTGCTGCTGTCTGTCTTCTGCTTGCCGCTCTCTTTCAAACTGTCTATCTTCACGTTGCTGTTGTCTATCTTCACGTTGTTGACGAAGCTGATCGAGCTGATTTTTTCGCTCGAAATCTCCTCCCAAAAATAAGTTTTGAAAAGCGTTTATAGTTGTTTGAAACCCAGTGAAAATGTTACTAACACTGCCGATTCCAGTGGCAACTCCTGTTATCGGCTGCAAGAAAGTAGTGATATTGTCTGCTACCCTAGTATAGCCCGATCGCGCTACGAGAATTACATCGTTGTTTCGGAGAGTTGGGTTATTGTCAGGATTCAACCCTTGAGCAAAATCCACATTAATAGTGCGGCGAGTAACAGTACCGTTGGGGTTCAAACGCAGCAGTTCCACCTTGTCTTTTTTCGCCCGCAATTGATTAAAACTGCCCGCAGTGAGCAAAGCTTGGTGCAGGGATGTACTGGGTTTCACCAGCAAAGCTCCCGGTCTGATCACTTCCCCTACAATATTAATGCCGATCGCGTTTGGAGAGAAACTCGTACTTCCAAGTTGGGAAACTTCAGCTAAGTCTACAGTAGATGCCGTCGGAATAATGATGCTATCTCCTTCTTGCAGTAAAACATCTTGAGTTGCGTCACCTTTTTGTAGTAAATCCCACAGATTTACCATGATAGTTTGTTCAGTGCCACCTCTAATACGGCGGCGGATTTGGACGCGACGAATGTCTGCTTCCGTGGTGATACCGCCAGCAATTTTGAGTGCTCTAGTGATTGTTGGTAGCCCGACAACGGCCCCTGCTCCTTGTTGTTGTTCAATAGAGACAAAACTCAGATCTGTTTGTTGGTTAGTCGATCGCAAATCCGAAGCAGATACAGTATAAGGCCCTGGCCTGTTCACTTCTCCGACAATTACCACGCCAATTGGTTTAGTAATATCAGCGGAAAAATTAGCACTAGCTCTTTGACGGACTTCTTGGGTGTTGAGAGAACTTGCTGTCGGTACAAAAATTGTATCTCCATCTCGGATAGTGACATCTTGGCTCAAATTTCCAGTGTCTAAAAAATCCTGCAAATTAACAGTAATAACTTGCTCTGGCCCACCTCTGCGGGGACGGCGAATTTGGACGTTTCGCATATCTCCTGCGGATGTCACCCCTTTGGCAAGTTGCAGCATTTCCATCAAAGTCGGAAATTTTACTCCTCCTCCGGTTCCTTCTCTGCTGGCATTAATTTTGTAGGAACCGGGGCGAGTAACTTCACCGGCAACACCTATATTTAGGGGGCGAGTAACGATCAGAGTCACGGTGACAACGGGAACATTAATGAAGGGTTCGTAGCGCTTGGTAATGACGGTAGCGGCTTGTTGCAGCGTCAATCCTTGAATTGAGACGCTGCGAATGATTGGTAGATTGAGGGTTCCGTCAACTAAGACTTGATATTCTTTGCTGAATTCTGGGACGCCGAAGATATCTAAAGCAATGCGATCGCCCGGGCCTAAAGTATAAGCCGCTTCTTGTGTCAGCGAACCAGAATTGCCGATCGGCAAACTTGAACCCGGAGGCGGCGGCGGTATTCTCGGCAGATTTGGGTTCCGAGTGGGTGCAGGAGTTCTGATGGCAGGCAACTGAGCTATACTGGGCAGCGAACTGCTGAGCACCAGGAGTGCTGACAAACTAAGACTTGTAGCGGTTTGAACGGTATGTTTCATGTTTCTTTCCTGGTTGCAGCCTGCCAATGAACGATCGCAATTTAACTAATTAATTTTAGTTTATTTTCCGTTCTGTCCAGTGTAGCCTCGCTATGCTGCAAAATCCACAGGTGGATTCATCAAATTTGTGCGACAGTCGAGTACCTTATTTATCAAAAAAGTGTAAAGCCAGCCAACTGTTCTCAGAATTATTTATACATAATTCGGGATACAAATCAACCAGCCCAATAAAAGAGATAGAAAAAACTAGCCTTATTTGAGGTAAAATATTAAATAATTATATCTGCGGGACAAAGACAAGTGTCACTAAAATTAGATAAAGTAATTCCCTGGGGACGCTGCTTGGATGAATATATAGGAATGTTTAGCTTGACATCAAGTGACCTCAAGCTAGCAATTCTTGATTGTGCGGGCGGCCCGGCGAGTTTCAATGCCGAAATGACTCGCCAAGGTAAAAAGGTAATTTCTTGCGATCCAGTTTATCAGTTTACGGCGGTAGAAATTGGCGATCGCATCCAAGAAACATATCAAACAGTCATTGACGCTGTTAAGGCAAATGTAGACGGCTACCTGTGGAACAGTTTTGAATCGCCGTATCAGCTAGGCGAAGTGCGGATGAAAGCGATGCAGGAATTTTTAGCAGATTTTCCCTCTGGTTTGGATCAAGGCCGCTACATGAATGCTGAATTGCCGGTTTTGCCTTTCAATAAGGGTCAATTTGATTTAGCTTTGTGCAGCCATTTCTTATTTGCTTATTCTCATTTGCTTTCCGAAGAATTTCATCTGCAAGCAATTACAGAAATGTGTAGGGTTGCGAAGGAAGTTCGGGTGTTTCCGCTGTTACAAAGTTTTAGTGGGGAGGAATCCGAGCATTTAAATCCGATTATTACTGAATTGAAAAATAGAAGTCTTCGTGTGGAAGTTCAAGAGGCTCCTTATGAGTTTCAAAAAGGTGGAAATAAGATGCTGCGAGTTCGGGGGGAAATGTAAGTTACCGGGCGAATCTTAAGTTACCGGGCGAATGGAATTTACCGGGCGAATGGAATTTACCGGGCGAATGGAATTTACCGGGCGAATGGAATTCGCGGCTATACAAACGATGTCCGCCTCCGCGGACTGGAAATTGGGCTGTACTGGAAAAGTCAATGCGATACATCATGCTTCCAAAGAAAGTCCGTATTTCTCGTTTTGTCGATCGACAAATTCTTCCAGACTCGAAAATTGACCTTGATCGAAGTCATCAAGTCCGCGTTGAATCCCTTCCAATGCCTCGAAGAAATCGCTTTCATCAAAGCTAAGTCCGAACGCGAGAACAGCTAAGACAATACTGGTTATATCTTGTCCTGTACTTTCAGCCCGTTGGCGCAGCAGTGCTTCGATTTTTGGGGGTAAGGTGAGTGTAATGGTCATAAAAGTTATGATGAATAGTTGATTTTATTTTGTAAATTTATTTTGGCATAGTTAGCCAAAACGATCGCTTCTTAAACTATCTGCCCACTCCTTAACCCGATCGCCAGAAACACCTATCTTGCTAGTCTGGTAATCTTCCAAGACGGAGAGACTGCTGGCGATGCTTTGTTCTTCGCTAAGGGGGTGAAACTGGTTTGCTGTATCAATTTCTCCCCACTGATATCCCTCATTTTCCTCGGCAATTTCTGCGATTAGGCGTTCCAAGTCGCTGAGATTAGCGTTGGACAGATTCAGCCATGAAAGCACGATCGCCTTAACTACATCGCTAGGCATGACCTGAATTTGGGCGTGGAGTTGCTTTATAAATTGAGCCATTGGATGATAGAGAGTGACTGATTCAATTCTAGCGCAATGTCAAATAGTTGCGATGATTATAACGCACAGTTGCGGTAAAATGAATTAAAGACTTTAATAGAAATCGCCCGCAGCCAACTTAACAAGAACTAATGCCACAAACAGTCTGGATCGCACGCCACGGAAACCGCATCGACTTCGTTAACCCCGACTGGTTTCTCACCGCAGAACACCGCTATGACCCTCACCTTTCCGAAGACGGTCACGTTCAAGCAAAACAACTCGCCAATCGCCTCAAAGGTGAAGGAATTTCTCACATTTTCGCTTCCCCTTTTCTGCGTACTGTCCAAACTGCTAATCACGCGGCAGAAGCTCTTGATTTGTCGATAAAATTAGAGTGGGGACTGTGCGAATGGCTGAATCCTGAATGGATGACGGAAATGCCGGAAACTGAATCTATTGAGGATTTGTGCAGGCGTTTTCCGAGGATTGATGCTGCTTACAAAGGCGGTATTGCTAGTTATCCCGAAACCGGAGAAGCTTGTCTCAAAAGGGCGGGGGAAACTGCTAAACGCCTCGCTGCACAGTTTCCTGATGATATATTATTAGTAGCTCACGCTGGGTCGGTTGTGGGAAGTGCGATCGGGCTATTGGGCGATCCTAAAACAAAAATTAAGGCTTCTCTGTGCTGTTTGGTGAAAGTTGTGCGCGGTGAGGGCGAATGGTCGATCGCACTTAATGGCGATACTTCCCACCTCACGGACACTGAAGCGGTTGTTCGCTTTAATTAAAGATGAGATTCGTGCAAAAAATCGCATTTTATGCTATGTGTGTAAGGTGCACGCTGCACACCCTACGTTTATTTGATCTCGATCGCACATTTTAAATTCAAAATCTTAAATCAGTATGTCTGGACACAGCAAATGGGCGACTATTAAACGCCAAAAAGCGAGAGTTGATTCCGCTAAAGGCAAGGTTTTTGCTAGAATATCTCGCGAAATTATTGTCGCGGCGCGTAGCGGAGTCCCCGATCCCGCCGGCAATTTTCAACTGCGGACTGCTATTGAAAAAGCCAAGGCGGCTGATATTCCTAGTGAAAATATCGAAAGGGCGATCGCCAAAGGTGCCGGCTTGGCGGGGGGAGGTTCGGAATTAGAAGCTATTCGCTACGAAGGTTACGGCGTGGGAGGAGTTGCGATACTGATTGAAGCGCTGACAGACAACCGCAACCGCACGGCGGCTGACTTGCGAGAAGCTTTTAGTAAAAATGGCGGCAATTTGGGCGAAACTGGTTGTGTGGGCTGGATGTTTGACCACAAAGGAGTTTGTACGATCAGCGGCCCGATTGATGAAGAACAATTGTTTGAAGCTTCCCTAGAAGCCGAAGCAGAATCCTATGATTTGATATCAATTGATGAGGATACTGAAGGCGCAGAGGTTTTGACAAGTGTGGCTAATTTGGAAAAGCTTGCTGATGTTTTGAAACAACAAAATTTTACAGTTTTGCAGTCAGAAAATCGCTGGATTCCGAGCAATACAGTGGAAATAGAAACTCCTGAAAAAGCCAAATCGCTCCTTAAGTTAATGGATGCGCTGGAAGATTTGGACGATGTGCAAAGTGTGACAGCTAATTTTGAAATGACCGATGAAATGATGTCGGCGATTATGACTTAAACTCCCTTGGTTCGTAGTGAGGACTTTAGTCCGCATAAAATCAGAGAACTAAAACAAAATTCGTAGGGTGCGTCGCCATCAACAATCATCAAAAAAGAGCGACAATTTAATAGCGACGCACCTGTTATTTTCAAGAACTAAGGAAACAAATCTAATATTTTTTTTGTACCCACCTTTTTTATAAATGGTATAAACCCATGCCAGATAAAAACAAAATCAACCCAGACAGCAGCGACTCAGAAGAACTTCCATCAGCAACCGAAGTAGCAGAAATTAGCGATCGACCAAAATCGGATGTGCTGGCTAAACGAGGGAATCAATCTCATTGGTTCGGTTCCGTTTTGGGAGCCGTCTCTACAAGCGCGAGTGCTGTGGGGAATGCAGCAGGAAGTGCTGGAAGTGCGATCGTTAATACCGCGAGTGCGGTGGGAAATGCAGCAGGAAGCGCTGGAAGTGCGATTTTTGTTAATACGGCTAGTGCGGTAGGGAATGCAGCAGGCAGTGCCGGAAGTGCGATTGTTAATACCGCAAGTGCGATAGGGAATGCAGCAGGCAGTGCCGGAAGTGTGATCGTTAATACCGCAAGTGCTGTGGGGAATGCAGCGGCGAGTGCCGGAAGTGCAGCAATGCAAGTTCCCAACTTTTTGGGTTCATCCATCGGTTTGATTTCCCAAAGTCCTATCCTGAAAAAACTGACTGAAAAGTTCAAAATCGACTGGTTAGTTAATGCTATAGATGCTGTTGATGTCGTGAAGGCCGAGGCGAAAGTTCGAGAGTTACAGCGCCAATATCCTCACGAGAAACCCCAAGAGATTGCACATCACTTGATGGTGCAAAAAGCCTTGCTAGCGGCAGGAACTGGCTTGGCTAGCAGTTTAGTCCCCGGCACGGCTTTGGCGTTGGCTGGCATGGATTTAGCGGCAATGACGGCGTTATCTGCTGAGTTGGTTTATCAAATTGCTGCTGCCTATGGCATGGATTTGCGATCGAGCGATCGCAAAGCAGAAGTTCTCGCCATTTTCGGTTTATCCTTGGGTAGCAATTTAGCGATCGAAGCTGGAGTTACTCTTGTCAGCAATATTCCCTTGGCTGGTGCTGTGATTAATGCTAGCGCCAGTGCAGCAATGATTTACGCGCTGGGATACGGTGCTTGTCGGTTTTATGAGGCGCATCTCGATTCCTCGAAAATCGAAACTAAGCTGGGAGATTTACGAGAGGTATTGCAAGCGGAAAGTGAGCAATATTTAGAAAAAGCGATCGCACAACAAACCGTAATGGATTGGATTTTGGTGTATGTCGTCTATGCCAGCCAAAAATTTACCCGATGGGATCAGTTATTGCCGGAATTACAAGCAACGAATTTAAATCCCAGGACTTTAGCTGAGATTGAAGCTGTGACAAATAAGTCTAAATTGCTTCCTAAGTTGGATATTTTACTCGAACAACTCGAACTTGACTTTGCCGAACCACTTTTAAAGCGATGCACTGAGATTATCGAGGCTGACGGTGAAATTAATGAACAAGAGGGAAAAATTTTGCTGACAATTCAACGGGCTGTTTTGAGCAAAAGAAAGCAAGCGAAAAAACAAGCCCAGCCAACTTTGAGCGAGGATGCGGTATCGCCACCCACTGAAGCATAAACTGAAGTCCAAGCTGCATCACAAATTCCCTCTTGATCTTCTGATTCTGCTTCTACTAATAAATTGAATTCCAATATGCTACAAAACTTCAAGAAAATTTTAAAAATTGCTACGATATTAGACGTGCCAAAGATTGCTGATTTAATCGATACTGAATCACCAACTCCCTCTCGACCTGCTCATTCTCCTTCTGCTAAGTTGAGTGCAATTCTGCTGAAAAAATTCAAGCAGATTTTAGCAGGTTCTACGCGGTTAGAAGTCCCAGAGATTGGGTATTTAATCGATCAGGTCGATCGCATGACGGGAGAAGAGTTTGAGGAATTTTTAGCCTGCTGTTTCCGCAATCTCGGTTATTCGGTCGAAATGACACCCAAAACGGGGGATTTTGGTGCGGACTTGATTCTCTCTAAAGCCCGCAAAAAAACCGTTGTTCAGGCAAAACGCTATCAAGGCAAGGTGGGAAATTCCGCAGTGCAAGAAGTGGTGAGTGCTGTTAAGTATTACGGGGCGCAGGATGCGATCGCAATTACGAACAGCGAGTTTACAGCAAATGCTCATAAACTGGCTCAAGCGAATGGGGTAAAACTCTGGGGACGAGAACAGTTAATTGATTTAGTGATTCGAGCTAAAAAATAAGGGATCTATGAACCAAGAATCCCAGTCTATGAAAGAGCGGGGAGTGTCATTTTAAGCAACAAGATTTTACAGTTTTGCAGTCAAAAAATCGCTGGATTCCGAGCAATACAGTGGAAATAGAAACTCCTGAAAAAGCCAAATCGCTCCTTAAGTTAATGGATGCACTGGAAGATTTGGATGATGTGCAAAGTGTGACGGCGAATTTTGAAATGACAGATGAATTGATGTCTTTGAGTATGGTGTAACGATCTCGCATTACCAGATTTTTGCCATCCGCAAGACAAATCCCGGTAACTCTGGATCTGCGCTCACTGTTTCAGGATTATCCAAGATTTCAGGTTCGCGATCGGGACGGTAGATGTAGACTTTTCTGTTTTTGCGATCGATCAACAAGCCGAGCGATACACCGTTGTCAATATATTCTTGCATCTTTTTTTGCAATCCCTTGAGAGTGTCACTAGAAGACCGCAATTCGATCACAAAGTCTGGACAAATCGGGGCGAATGAGGCTTTTTGTGCTTCAGTTAAGGCATTCCAACGCTCTAGTTTAATCCATGAGGCATCCGGGGAGCGGGTGGCTCCATTGGGCAAGGTAAAGCCTGCACTGGAGTCAAACGTTTCACCTGTGCCATCTTCTTCTGCCCAGTTCCCCAATTGTAGGGCAATTTTAAGGTTGCGGTTCCCTGTATCTGAAAAGGCTGGTGGCATAATGATAACTTCCCCACTGGCTGTACGCTCAATTCTCAAATCGCGATTAACTAGACAGAATTCATAGAACTGTTCAACATTCATCGATTGGATCGCAGGGAGATTGACGATCAGTGGGATGCTTTCGGTTTGAATTAGCAGCGTCGTCATGGTTTTTCCTCATTTGGTGCAGGCGTGACAGAATACATTGAACTTATCATATTTTAGCTTGGCGATCGAAAGTCTTAGTCGATCGGGGAATCGCAGCCTTGTATCCGCTTTTGGGCGGTGTTAATCATCTTTTTTGCCTGTGAGTAAATAAGTAACCATATATCCCTTTCCCTTAACTTGAATCGCGCCACGCTTCTGAAAAGTATATTTATCCTTTAATATTTCGTAGGTTTCGGTGGTGACTTGAATGCAGCCGGTAATTCCGTGGGATTCCATGCGCGAGGCAATATTTACTGTGTCGCCCCAAAGGTCGTAAATAAACTTTTTTAAGCCGATGACGCCGGCAACTACAGGGCCGCTGCTAATTCCGATCCGAATGCTGAAAGGCTCCGAATGCTCTAAACTGAGTATCCGAACTTCGTGTAGCATATCGATCGCCATATTCGCGATCGCCTCCGCATGATCCTCTCGTGGCGTAGGTAAACCGCCCACAACCATATAAGCATCACCAATAGTCTTAATTTTCTCCAAACCGTGGCGATCGGCCAAATGGTCAAAAGCCGAAAAAATATCGTTGAGCACTTTCACCACCGCAGTCGCTGAAATTCTCGAAGAAAGCTCCGTAAACCCCACAATGTCCGCAAACATCACAGTTACTTCCCCAAAACTTTCGGCAATATTGTGTTCATTGTCCTTCAAACGCAGGACGATCGCCGCCGGCAAAACATTCAGCAACAGTTGCTCGGATTTCCCTTGTTCGAGTTCCAACTGTTGGTAAGCAGTCTGCAACTGTTCGGCTTGGAGAATTCTTTCTCGGGCTAGCTTTTCGATTTGGGTGGTGCGGCTCAAAGCTGTCAGCATATATGTCACCGGCAGCAGAGTCCACAACATCCCCATCGTCAGAGTTCCCCAAGAACGCCAGTGCTTGCGAGTCTTCCGAATTTCCGGCGTTGCGGACACGTACACAGACCACGGGCGGCCGCTAATTTTCAGCATCCTTTGGCAAGCTCGGCGCTCCGGATCTTGCTCGTCTTGAATCGGGCAATTTGACCTGAGATCTCGTTTCGCAGCCACCGATGCGGTCAGCACTTGTTGGCTCGCCGGTTGGAACAGCACCGCAAATTGCGGAATTTGACCGTTAGCAGCGAAGTTTTGGAGAACCGTGTCGGCCCTTGGCGGTAACAGCGGCGCTGCTTCTTGCTTGTCTGGAGCCTCGCTGGCGAGATAAATGGTGAGGTAGTCGGTATTGCGTCCTTTTAAAGAGGTTTGGAAAATATCTTTGCCTTGAAATACCCCCAAAACAAATCCTTGCAGCAGTTGGCGGCGGGATTCCACGGTAGTCGGTTTAGTGCTATTTTTGTAAATCGGAACTATTACCAAAAGACCCGGTTCCGGGGAGTTGACCCCAAAGCCGGCGTAGCTAGTGACAATCATTTCTCCAGTATCGCGGGCGCGATCGATCGTGGCGCGAATTTCTGGGTAGGAGTTAAGGTCAAAGCCCAATGTTGTCTCGTTTCCGGCTGTTGGTTCGACGTAGAAAGCCGGGAAGTATTCGGAACGCTGGCGGGCCTTGCGCAGTTCTCCGCCGGGGCCGCGCTCTGTAATCTCGAAACTGGAGTCGGTTTCGCTTCTGGCTTGGGCTTCGTAGTTGGCCCGCTGGGAATTGGGGACGCGAGGGGCCCAAGCCAAGAGTTGCAGGCTGGGGTGGACAGATAGGGGGCGGCCGACAAAGCTGGCAAAAGATGAACGCTCGACGGCGCTAAAGGCTTTCATGTAGTCGCTGAGGGCGAGAACTGCGTCTAAGTCCGAGTTGAGTTGGCGTTCGATGCCGATCGAAATATCATCGATGCGGCGGTGCATTTCGTAATCGTGGCGCCTGTCTTCCCAGTCCCAAACCAAGGCAAATGCCAGGGCCGAGAATCCGACACCCAAAAGAAGTGTCAACCCGGCTGGAACGTAGCGAGACCAGGATAAAGGTAGTTTTTTCAGCATAATTGCCTAGCGAATAATGGCAGCAGATGAGCACACCGCACAAGTGAGATTAATTTCGGCGTCTCAGTGCCGTTAAATTCAAAACCCTGATAACTCAAGCACCGACGGCAATTGGGCATTAAAATAAGACCGGGCGGTTGAAACCGGGCCTCTACAAACTTTCACGCACTCCAAGCGGGTTGAAGACCGAACGGTTAAAATAACATTATCTTCTTCAGTCCACGGAGGTAGACTTCGTTGGTGTAGGCGCGGTTTAAAACCGTACGTCCGATCTAAATTTCCATCATTTACGCCGGAATTTCAATCCAGAATTCTGCTCCTTGTCCGGGCGCTGAGATGCACCGCAGACTTCCCTTATGTTTTTCTACCACAATTTGATGGCTGATAGACAGTCCCAAGCCTGTTCCAGACCCAACCGGTTTTGTGGTAAAAAATGGGTCAAACAGCCGCTTACCAACCTCTTCGGTCATTCCCGGGCCGCTGTCTGCGATGCAAATTACAATGCGATCGCCCTCACCGACATTGCTTGTACTATTGTTCAACCCAGCTTTTTTCATTTCAGTACGAATCACGATCGTCCTGAGTTGCTTGTGGTTTTCTAGAGCGTCGATCGCATTGCTGATAATGTTGAGAAATACCTGGTTTAACTGCCCCGCACAACAGTAGACTTTCGATATTTCTCCGTAATCTTTAATAATTTCAATCCGGCTTTCTTTACGTTCATGCTGCAATCTGTGCTGCACAATTAACAGCGTGCTTTCAATTCCTTCGTGAAGGTCTGCTAGCTTCATTTCTGATTCGTCCAGTCGCGAAAAGTTCCGCAACGACAACACAATTTTACTGATTCTTTCTACTCCTACTATCATCGAATTTAGCATTTTTGGAAAATCTTCCTTGAGGAAATCTAAGTCTACTTCCTTAACTTTTTCAGCAATCTGAGGAGCTGGGGACGAGTAATAATACTGGTAGAGATTCAACAGTTCTATTAAATCGTAAAAATAGGTTTTTGTGTGTGAAATATTGCCGTGAATAAAAGTTGCGGGATTGTTAATTTCGTGGGCGATACCGGCAACCATTTGACCGAGGCTCGACATTTTTTCAGATTGAACTAATTGGATTTGAGCGTGTTGGAGTTTTTCGTAGGCTTCTAGCAATTGAGCTGCTTGTTTTCTCAATTGAGATTCTGAAGCTTGGAGTGCTGCTGCGGAAATTTTGCGGTTGGTAATATTTTCAATCATCCCTAATTTGTAAATAGGTTTTCCTTCGCCATCTCGAATCAGAGTAGATGTCACATTCACCCAAACAATTTTACCTGTCGCCGCAATCTGGCGGATTTCGATTTGATAGCTGGTAATTTCTCCCCGATAAAGAGCAGCAGCAACTTGGATTTTTTTGGGTCGATCTTCGGGATGTCCAATTTCTATAAATGTTTTGCCGAGCAATTCTGCTGCGGTATATCCAAGCATTTCGCAGTAATTTTTATTGACTCGTACCAACTGGTGATCGTCTAAATTGGCTAAGTAAATACCGATGGGTGCATCTTCAAAAATTTTGCGAAATAGTTCCTCGCTACCTCGGACTTTAGCTTCTAGGGAAAGCCGATCGGTGATGTCTTCCAAAGTACACAAAATGCCTACCACATTGCCATAATTGTCGTGCAAAGGTATTTTATTTGTATCCAGCCAGCGCTGAGTACCGTCGGCTTGCAGTTGGCGCTCAATAATGTGATATTCTGGGGTGTTGGTTGCCATGATCCGGCGATCGCAATCTCGGAAAAATTCTGTTTCTTCTGGTTTCCAGGGCATATCGTAGTCGGTGAGACCAGCGATTTCAGTGGGATGATTGAAACCTGCGATTTTGGCAAAATTTTTGTTGCCGCCCAGGTAAACTGAATCTCGATCTTTCCAGGTGATAAACTGAGGGATGTTGTTGATTACCAACCACAGCATTTTCTGGGAAGTTTGCAAGGCTTCCGTGCGTTCTAGGACGCGCTTTTCGAGTTCTTGATTGACTTGTTCCAGGGCGATTTTTGAGTCGCCCAAGGCGATTTCTGCGAGCTTGATATCGCTGATGTCGATTGTCACGCCTTCCCAAAGTATCTCGCCGCCCGGTTGCAGTTCGGGGCGGGCAATGGCGCGAATCCATTTCAGTTTTCCTGACTTGGTTACGATCCGCGCTTCATGTTTCCAAGGTTGTAAAGTTTCTGCGGAAATAGCTAGGGATTCTGACAAAAATTTTATGTCGTCTGGATGCACTGCTGACCACATAAAAGCTGCGTTTTTTTTGAGTTTTTCGGGTTCTAATTCGTACAGTTCCCAACAGCCGGGACTGACATAAATGAATTGATGAGAACCGTCGGGATGCAGCAAGTATTGATAAATCATTCCCGGCACGTTGGCGGCCATTTTTTGAAATCTGGCTTCGCTTTGCCGCAGTGCTGATTCTGCAAGTTTGCGATCGCTAATGTCAATCAACAAGCCATCCCAAATAATATCACCTTTTTCGCCCAGTTCTGGTCGGGCAGCCCCGCTAACCCACTTGATCCGATCGCCCGGTAAAACTAATCTGCCTTCCCACCGCCAAGGCTCTAAAGTTGTAGCTGAGATAGCAACAGTTTCCTGGAAGTTTTGTGCATCGTCTGGATGCACCATTTCGATCGCAGTAATAGCTAAATTTTGGAGCACCTCTGGTTCTAATTCGTAGAGTTCGCGGCAGCCAGAACTGACGTAGGGGAATGCAAAAGTGCCGTCTGCTGCTAACTGAAATTGATAAATCATGCCGGGAACGTTGGCAACCAACTTTTGAAACCTGGTTTCGCTTTGGCGTAGTGCTGTTTCTGCTTCTACGCGATCGGTAATATCGTAAAATGCCGATAAAATTGCTGCTTCGCCGTTAAAATCAATCGATCGCATCGACATCTTTACCCAAAAAAAACTGCCGTTTGCTTTTTTTAAGCAGATTTGATCGCTGTCGCTAAAGCCGTTTTGTTTGAGGAATTCTAGCAATTGACTGCGATCGCTCACATTGGCATAAAAGTCGCTCTTTTTACTACCTATAAGCTGTTCTGAATTCAAATTAAAAGTTTTGCCTAGGGCAGGATTTGCGTACAAAATCACGCTATCTGACTGGCGTGTAATTAGGATGGGAACGGGAGTCGCAGTGGCGATCGCCCGCAATCTTTTTTCGCTTTCTTGCAGGGCTGTTTCGGCTGTGATTCTTTTGGTAATATCGTTTTGAACTCCGATAAAATGAGTTAATTTTCCCTCGCCATTTAGAACGGGGGAAACGGTTAATTCGTTCCAAAAAGGAGTTTTGTCTTTGCGGTAATTTTTGAGAACTACCTTAATTTCTGTTCCCGATCGCAAACTGCTGTGGAGTTTGTCTAATTCAGCGCGATCGGTATCGGCACCCTGCAAAAATCGGCAGTTGCGTCCCATAACTTCTTCGCTACTGTAACCCGTCAGTTTCTCAAAAGCAGGATTGCAGTAAATAATAGGTGTGTCAGGGCTGTTAGCATCTGCAATCAGGATGCTGTTGCTCGACGCTGCGATCGCTCGTTCTAGCAGAGACAGATGAAAAGAGTCTGTTGTCATCGGTAGCAATATCCAAACTCCAAGGGAGCGAATAGAACAATAATAAATTATTAATAGCTTGAGGCACTCTGATTTTATAAGCTTATTTTTAGTTTAACCTAACAAACCCAGCAACCCCAAAAAGCCTACGGGCGAATGGAAAAGCGGGCGAATGGAAAAGCGGGCGAATGGAATGAAGAGCGAATCAAAGAGCGGGCGAATGGAATTCGCGCCTATACAGACAAAACCCGGATGGTGCGCGGGTTGAAGAGCGGGCGAATGGAATTCGCGCCTATACAAGAATACGGTTCAGTTAAGCCCGGAGATCCCCCCTAGCCCCCCTGAAGAAGAGGGGGGGACAAGAGTGTTCTCAAAGTCCCCTTCTTAAGGGGGATTTAGGGGGATCTCCGGGGAATAAACAGTCTTATCTTCAACCCGCGCACCATCCGGGTTTTGTTTGTGTAGACGCGGTTTCAACCGCTACATCTTGAATCGATAATTAAAAATTCAAAATGGTATAACAATTTTAAATTGACAAACTGATGCAAGAACCCTGAGCAGTTTTGCTTACTTCAATCCTAGCTTGAAAAGCTTCTTTGAGGTGCGGCATATGGGTGACGGTGAGGATGCAGGCGAAGTCAGAGGCGATCGCATTAATTGCAGCAATCAGGCGATCGCACCCTTCAGCATCCTGAGTCCCAAATCCCTCATCAATAATCAACATTTGCAAAGCCGTCCCCGCCCGCTGAGACAACAATCTCGCCAGCGCCAGCCGAATCGCAAAATTAATCCGAAAAGCTTCGCCGCCGGAGTAAGTTTCGTAGGCGCGAGTCCCGCGAGCATCAGCAATTAAAATGTCTAAAGTATCAATCAATTTAGTTGATTTTTTAGCAGCCGCCGCCCGCTGAGTAATAAATTGAACGTGCAACTGATTCGCGCTCAATCTCGACAATATCTGATTAGTTTCAGCTTCGAGTTGAGGCAAAACATTTTCAATCATTAAAGCTTGAATGCCGTTTTTGCCAAAGGCTTGACCCAACTCTTGATAAACTTTGTATTGGCGTTTTGTTACCTGCATTTGCTCTTTTTGAGCGGCTAGCTGAACTTCCAAAGCTTCCAGATTTTGCTGCTGCTGCTGGAGTCGTCCGAGACTTCCCAAATGTTGGTCTAGCTGTTGGCGGCGACGGCCCATTTGCTGTTCGATCGCACTTATTGGGGCTGTGGGATCGGGATGTTCTTGTAATTGCTGGTTCATCGCCGATGTTTGAGCGGTGACAGCTTGCAAATCGCGATCGCGCACTGCGATAGAATTGGCGATTTCATTAACCCGCTGCTGGACTTGCGGGAATTGCTGAATTGCCGATCGCAATTTTTCAGCGCGGGCGATCCAAAATTGCGTTTTACGCATTTCGCTGCGGACGTGTTCGTGCTGTTCCAAATTATAACCAACTTCCGCAATGTATCTATCTAAAGACAGAATTTGCTGCTGAATTTCCGAGCTATTTTTTTGCAGTTCTAACTGTTGTTGTACAGTGGCTAATTGAGTTTGCAAATCCGGGCGGCGGCTGTTAATTTTATTGAGTTTATGTTGAGCATCTTTGATTTGAGCTTGCTTAATTTCCGCCCACCGCAACCGCTTTTCATCGCTGCGGGCGAGGGAGTGACTGCGATCGCTATAATTGAGCAATTGCAGTTGCTGTTCGATGTGGTGGAGTTCAGCGTAGTCATCGGCTGCATACTCGCCGGTACGCAGCAACCGCTCGATTTCCGCAGCGTCAAGACGCATACTTTGCAGTCGAGTTTCGTCTTGGCCCAGGCTATCCAATTGTGCTTGCAAATGGCTGCGGCGTTCCCGCAATTCTTGGTAAGGTGCTAATTCCTGCTCTAATTCGCGGTATTCGTTTCTGAGGACTTGAATTTCGCGCTCGGAGACGGCTAACTGTTCGCGGACAACCCACAGTTGGTTCCAGATTTCCTGCTGTTGGGAGTGATGTTTGGTGACTACCAAATTCCAGTAGTGTTCGTCTAAAGGTCGATCGCACAAAGGACAATTGCCAAAAGTTGCATCCCGGACAATTAAAGGCGAATTCACTTCCTGAGTTTCCGCAAAATTGGCTGATTTACCTTCACCCGCGCTAGTTTCTCCTTCATTTTTCCGCAACAGTTGCAGTTTTTGGTCAATTTCGGTGAGTCTGGTTTGATAATCGCGGCTTTTGGCTTGCAGATTTTCCAGAAAGCTGTGCCTTTCTTGGCCTTTTTCGCGGACTCGCTCCTGATAAATTCGCTTGTTTTCCAACTGCACAATTTGATGGGCGATGGCCGAGATTTCCTGCTGTAATTGCGGCTGTCGCTGCTGTTGCTGAACTTGCACCTGTCGGTTGATTTCGGCTAAGCGGGCGGTTAAACCAGCGTGGGCGCGATCGAGCTTAGTTTGCGACTGCTGCTGCTGTTGTAGCAACGGCGAAACTTGCAATTGCAGTTGCTCTAGTTCATTGAGGCGCGATCGGGCTGCTTGCAACTGTGCGAGTCCTTTGTCAACCTCCGGCTGCTGTTTGAGAACATCTAGAACATCTTTTTCATCTTGTTCTAAGACATCTAATTGAGCTTGCAATTGCTGAATTTTGTTTTGCAAAAGGCTCAGTTCTTGCCGTTGCTGTTCTTGCAAGTTTTGGCGCTGATTGTGGGCTTGTTGATGAGCCTTGAATTTACCAGCCTGAGATTCTTCGGTGGATTGCAAGCTATGAAAATAGGCAATTCCGGCTGTAATTTCATTTTCTTGTGCCAACAGGGCTTGTAGCTCATTCTGCTGCTGCTTGGCGGCGCTGAGTTCTTGCTGCAAGCGGCGGCATTCTTGAGAAATATTATAGTGCTGTTGCTGATGGCCTGCGAGGAGTTTTTGCCAAGTTTGGCGGTTGTGGTGTTGGAGTTGCAGTTGGTGCAAATGTGCTGTGTCGGCTTGCTGCTGTGAAGAGAGCAAATCGGTTGCTTGCTGTAATTGAGTTTGTTCGGATGCGATCGCCTCTTTTTGTTGCAGTTGCTCTTGTACGGCTTGTAAACTGTGTTTGAGGACTTCGACTTTGGCTTTAAATTCTCTGGCTTTTTCCTTGGCTTGTTCGGATAAAGTGTCGTATCGATCGAGCTTGAGGAGGTTAGCTAAAACTTGCTTGCGGTCGATCGGCTTTTTGAGCATAAACTCATCAGCACGCCCCTGCCGCAAATACGCCGAGTTAATAAAAGTATCGTAATCTAATTTGATATGTTCGAGAATTTTCTGCTGAGTATTTCTCAGCCCCTTGTCCGTGAGCGTGCGAAAACTAAGTCCATCCTGAGTTGTAGCAGAATTCAAGCTGACTTGAAATTCCAAACTCCCCGATTGTCCGCGCCGGCGGTTGCGAATCACCCGGTAGATTTGGCCGCCCGTGGAGAAAGTGAAATCAACGCGGACATCAATTTCGCCGATATGAATGATATCGTCTTCTGTATCGCTGCGACAACAGCCCCAAAGTGACCAGGCGATCGCTTCTAGCAGAGAAGATTTACCAGCACCGTTAGGCCCGCAAATGCAAGCGGTGTGCAGGCCGCGAAAGTCTAAAGCAGCTTCGCGATAGCTGAGAAAATTTTTGAGTGTAAGTTGTATAGGAATCATTTAAGGCCATCGCGCCATACAATCTACTTATAAATAACACTATTTGTGTGCTGTTGCCTAGTTATTCAATCCAGATCCAAAACAATTATCAGTGATTCTGCAATTTCTTCCATAATTGTCTCGGAAAGGGTTCCGAGTTGTCGGACAAATCTTTGTTGGGAAACGGAACGGACTTGAAAACAATCGGCGGCTGAGACTTTAATCAAGCCATTTTCGCCACTGGGTTCTAGTCGAACCATCCAATTTCTCGGTGTATATCGCTCTTTCCAGTCAGTGATGGGAACAATAACTTCAAGCAGCAAAATTCCCACCGTCTCATCGCTGACAATAACTGCGGGACGGGTTTTGCCAATTTCAGCCCCAACAGTAGGCTCAAGTGTAACCAGCCAGATTTCGCCTCTACGCATTAGTTTTGATCCCTGCGCTTAGGTATTCTTCCTCAGATTCAAAATATGGTTCGCTGTCTGGCGACCACAAATCATGTAAAGCACCTCCCGGCATATAATCTAGGACTGCGGCTTCTGCTGCGGCTCTGAGTTGGCGCTTTTTCTCGGCTTTGCGCTGGACTTTTGCTTCGATGTCTTCGCGCATCATCCGGGAAGCTGTTTCGATGATTTCTAGGCGTTCTTCTGCTGTCAGATTTTTGAGTGCGGCTAAGATTTCTGTTTTGGTCACGGTTTTTTCGGGTGTTTGGGGAGAAAGTGCGAGCCAATTATCATTATATCTTTGAGGAAAATCCCTCTGGGCGATCGCAATTAATTTTGCACCTCATCCTCCGAATTTCCGCGTCCTCCGACGATCGATATTACGGATAGTTGTTAGGATTTTCAACTACCAAACCCTCACTTGTTGCTGCTGCATTTAGCTCCCCATCAGCAGATACAAAAGTCATCGCAGGCAAATTGTTAGCTGTGCAGAGGTTATTTATGCTACAGCCTGTTGCTAGCTGCACAGCATCATAGCCTCGCAATCCGTAGGTTTCAGCTAATGCCATTGCAGAGTTAATAATACTTTCGGTGAATTCTACAACTTGATACTCAGATTGCAGGTCACTCCTGAACTGATTGCACGCTGCTGTAGCATCTGTCGCATTGATACTTCGGCCGCGCGACCTTCTGGTAATTGCAGCAACAATTTCCACACTGGTAATACCAGCAATCAAGATATCGTTGTTAAGTGCAGGATCGAACAAATTCAAAACCCATCCCGAACCTATTTCACTAATGTAGCGTTTGACCAGCGCGCTGCTATCTACAAAATAAATTGTCATCTAGCGACGTTCCTCAATAATTGTCTCAGAAACAGGCTGCCCCTGTACCTGAATTAGTCGCCGTTCTGTTTGCTGAGTCCAAGAAGAATGCTTGATTTTTTTGACTAAACCAGAAGTTAACAGCGCTTGGTGAAATCTTGTGCGTTGAGCAGCTTGTTCTTTATGAGCCAGAGAGTTCCCAATAGCACGCTCTAGTTGCTGTAGTTCTAGCACTTCCAGGGTGTCAAGCTGATTGAGGATTTTGTTGAAGATTCCCTGCGACATAGGATTCTACTTTTTAGTAAGGCTAGTTTATCTATTATACAACTAAGTGTCCTCCAAATTGCCCCTCCGAATAGCCGCGTCCGGCGAATTGCTGTTGATTTTCCATCAAAAAAGGGCTGACTGTATTCCTACAGTCAACCCAGCGCCTATTTACTGATCCTGCGTTTGCTCAAATAGCAATACTATCTGATCAGATTCGGGAAGGTATAGCCGACACCGACTAACAATCCCACATCAGTTCCCTCGAGAAAACCAATATTCAGTCCGGCTGTAGCTGTAAAATTACTCGACAGCGGCACATCTACACCCCCTGTAATCATGAAGCCAAAATTACCGTTATCGCCGGTAGAAATGGCTACGCCAGCACCTAAATAAGGAGCAGCGGTAATCACAAAATCATCGCTGACTTCGACGGCCTCTTTAGATACAAAATCGTAGGTGAGTGGAACTAGAACTGTTAAGTTGTCGCGGAACAAAACACTCGGCCTCACCGAGAAATTGTTTGTCAAACCAATTTTGCTAATAATCGCAAATGAAGTGTCGCCTAGGGCTGAATCTCCGCCAAAACCGATGTTACCGCCAATACCGACGTAGCTCGGCCCTGAACGGGTAGCTCGGCCCGGTCTGATGGTGGGGACTTGAGCTACTTTTTCAGTTGGTTCGGAGACTGCTGCCGGTTTTTCGGCAAGTTTCGGTTGGTTTGTCAGGGTTTTGGCGGAAGTGCTGACAGGATTGCTTAACACTTCTTGTGTTGTTTTGACTTCTTTTTCTTCCTTGGCTGCTGTCAGTTCGGAATTAGGTCGATCGATCTTTTCGGCAATCTCCACCGTTGGCTGCACTTTGACGCTATCAGCAATTTTAGCTGTTTCTGCCGATTTTTCGGTCTCAGCAGCAATCGATGTATTTGGCGCAGTTTCAGTCTCCGCAATTTCCGATGTTGTTGCTGTGGATTCTGCCGGTGTGCCCACAGATGCTTGCGAGTTGGCTGCCGGTAGGGAGGCTGCTGGCTCTGCCGCTGCTGTTAGTTCGCTCCAACTGATAGAATCAATTTTTGTATTAGTAGCGGTGGTTTCTGCATCGGGTTTAACCGCTGAAGTTGCCACAGGCTGAGAAACTTGGTCAATATTTTGAGCTGCCAAAGTTGCCGTTGTACCGACATCAGGCAAGTTGCCAGTTTCAGCTTTCGCTGACAGGGTACCGCAACAAACTGCTAAAGCTGCAAGATTTATTAACGCAAAAGTAGACTTGGAAAATAGACTATTCATAGAAACTCCTCAATGAATGCTGTGTTAAAAGTGTAAGTGTTTGAGGGCTCCCATCGAGAGCTTTGCTCAAAAATGACACAAATATGACTTGTGTTGTTCCTAGATTGGCACTTAACCCTTGAGGAGTCAACTCGCAATTTGATTAGATTCAAGAACAGACAGCGGGTTTAGATGCTAATTATAATTTACAGTTCGATCGGCTATAAATCAATCCTAGGAAGGATTTCACCCTCGCTGCTGCTGAATTGAGAGGCCGATCGCGCGCATCGCTGGCATTCTATAATTCTGTACTTGGGGGCGCTGCATTCGCAGTAGTACCGGAAAAATTGAATTTTCGAGGGCGCACCGGCTTAAAACCAAGATACAGCAAGCTTTCAAAAATATTTGGGCAGTCGTTCAAATTGGGACAGTTGCGCCAGGGCGATCGGCTGCTGCGTAGTCTGTGACAAGTGATGTAGAATAGCACTGGTTCCCAAAATAGCTGTAGCTCGATCGTGTAAAAATTAGTGAATATTATTATTATAATTGTCTAAAATTCCGTGTTTTATTGGTAAAAATTAGTAAAAAACTATTGAATCTCAACCTGACTTTATGAGCAAAGTTCTAGTGATATTAGGCGAATTGAGCGATCGCGACATCGATTGGATGCTCGCCAACGGCACCCGCACCATAGTCCCCCCCGGCACCACCGTGATCGTCGAAGGTAAACCCTTAGACGCGCTGTACATAGTTCTGAATGGAACTTTGAGCGTTTCTGTATCATCTTTGGGCGACAAAGAAATTGGACAAATCATCTGCGGGGAAGTGTTGGGCGAAATGTCTTTTGTAGACGGGAGACTTCCTTCTGCTAGCGTCACGACAATTGATGAATGTCTCATCCTGTCAATTCCGAGGCGGCTGCTAACTGAAAAACTGGAACAAGACGTGTTGTTTTCCCTGCGGTTTTATCGGGCGATTACCAAATTTCTGTCGTCGAGACTTCGGGGTACAGTCAAACGCTTCGGCGAAGAGACTGATTATTTAATATATCAAGATCCCGACGACGAACGCGCGATCGCCCACAATGTCGAAAATCCAGATTTGGCTCAATCTAGATTTCAATGGCTATTACAGCGTTTGAAGGCGACTTGAAGTCAGTTGTCAGTTGTTAGTTGTCAGTTGTCAGTTGTTAGTTGTTAGTTGTCAGTTGTTAGTTGTTAGTTGTCAGTTGTTAGTTGTTAGTTGTTAGAAGGAAGAGGGAAAAAATCACATAATCCGTTTTGCCTCTTTCTTGTTTTTCTACCAATTACCAATTACCATTAAAAAACGTATTTTTCGGCGACGCGCCAGTAGCGTGAAAAACGCTTCAAATCAATGTAACCATCGTAGCGGACAAAGGGTTCTGGTGGCAAAACTTCTACAGGGTAGAATTGCCGAATTTCCCGGCAAATCTCCTCAAACCGAGGACTAGGACTTTCCGCTGTAACTACTTGATTCGCGCCGGATTCTTTACCAAAAGCGATAACTTCAGCAGCCACATTGCCACGCCGAATAACTATCGGCAACTCCAGCAAACATTCGTAAATAAACACCATTCGTTTGAGACTCAACTGCCATTCATCGATGAGTGCATCATCCCAAACCCAGATTGCCGGTGCCTCTGGGTGCGCTTGAAAAGCCGGACTTTGAGGACTCAAACAGTCGCCGTGCAGCCAAATAATTGGATTCTTCATAACTTGGGAATTGGGAATTGGGAATTGGGAATTGGGAATTGGGAATTGTAATTGGGGATGTAAAAAAAATTAATTATTTTAATTGCTTGTTCCCTCTTCCGAATGACAACTGTCAACTGACAACTGACAACTGTCAACTGTCAACTGTCAACTGACTTAATTTTTCCTTTTTTTGTGAGGGCGTTGCCAACTTTGAGAACCGCCCGTGCGATCGACCTTTTCGGCATTGGGAAACAACTGGGCTTCCAAATCTTCGTAAGTTCCCTCAAAATCGCATTGCCCGTACAGAGGACAATCACCACAATAAACCGACTTAGTGTAACGTTCCAGATTTTCCCGATTAAAAAAATAAGGCTTATGACTAAAAGTGCTCGCTACCCACTGCCAAGAAAGATTATTACTCGCCGGATCTCCATCTAGCAAATGTTCCAAAAACCAGCGAGCTCCAGCTTGCCAGTGCACGCGCCGCCAATGTACGAGATAAGCGGCAATCCACATTCGCTGATGGTTGTGCAAATAACCCGTTTCTCGCAACTCGCGGCTGAACCTGTCGATGCAAACTAAACCAGTCGTGCCTTCGACGACATCCTGCGGCATGGTTTCGCTGTAATATTTAGCAGTGTAACCAGTTTTGTAGGGTTCCTGGTCTTGCCAAATCCCCTTGCCCAATTCGGCGTACAGTCGCTGCCAATAATCCCGCCAACCCAATTGGTTGACAAGTTTTACGGCTTCTTCTGGATGCACCTTGGCGAGCACGGCATCCCGGACTTCGGCAAGGCTCAAAACGCCGTAGCGTAAATAAGGCGACAATTGCGTTACCGCGCCGTTGAGGAAGTTGCGGCTTGAGGCGTATTTGCCTGGGTCAATTTTTTGCAGGAGTGTCTCCGCTGCTTTGCGCCCGCCTGTGGTTGGGGGTACGTTGCTATCGCGGGCGGCGGCTTCGGGAAACTGTTCGCGCACGTAGGCTATTAATTCGTCGCGACTGGCAAATTCCCGCTTCATGTCCTGAGTCATGGTTTTTTGTTAAACGCCTGCTATTGTTTCTTCATGTTAAAGCTATTTGTTTGGGTGTGTGGGGTCGATCGCCCTAAATTGCCCTTCACTCCTGGTAACTCACATCTTGCACCATTGTCAGCAACAGGCAAGATGCCTGTTCCACAAAAGATAAATTTTCTTGTGGAATAGGCATCTTGCCTGTTCATAAAAGGCTAATTGACAATGATGCAATATCTCAGTGGTAACGTACAGTTTGTCCCAGCGGCAATCGATCGTCGTTTCGCACCCAAAATTAGCATCAAAGTCAGTACACTCAGGGATAGATATCATACCAAGATCTTATGGAAACTTTTCCGGCGGACGCTAAACCGATCGCCAGCTTAGCTAATCGACAGCAGCAAGCTACAAAACAACTGGACAACGAAATTCAAGAGTTCGATCGAGCCATGATGCGCCGCTGCATAGAATTGGCCCGCCACGCCCTCGGCAAAACCGCACCCAACCCCCTCGTCGGTTCTGTAATTGTCCGAGACGGCAAGATTGTCGGCGAAGGGTTCCATCCCGGTGCTGGCCAACCTCACGCCGAAGTTTTTGCGCTCCGGGAAGCGGGGGAACTCGCCGCCGGAGCGACTGTTTACGTCAACCTGGAACCCTGCAACCACTACGGGCGAACTCCTCCCTGTTCCGAAGCTTTAGTCAAGGCCAAGGTGGCAAAAGTAGTGGTTGGCATGGTCGATCCCAATCCATTGGTAGCGGGAACTGGGCTGGCCCGGTTGCGGGAAGCCGGGATTGAAGTGGTGACGGGAGTGGAAGGGGAAGCTTGTCAGAAACTTAACGAGGCTTTCGTACACCGGATTTTGCACCGCCAGCCTTTCGGAATTTTGAAATATGCGATGACTTTGGACGGTAAAATTGCTACCAATACCGGTCATAGCGCTTGGGTGACAGGCCAGGAGGCGAGGAGCGAGGTGCATCGGGTGCGCGTCGGCTGCGATGCGGTGATTGTTGGGGGAAATACGGTGCGTCTAGATAATCCCTTATTGACTAGCCACCAACCCGATCGGCATAATCCTCTGCGGGTGGTGATGAGCCGCACTCTGGATTTGCCGAAGTCGGCTTGGTTGTGGGAAACCTCTGTGGCGGCTACTTTGGTGCTGACTGAGCCTGGGGTTAACCCGGAATTTCAGGAATTTTTGATCGCCAAAGGGGTAGAAGTTGTGGAGTTGTCGCCGCTGACACCGACTAATGTGATGGCTTATTTGTACGATCGATCTTTTCTTTCTGTACTCTGGGAGTGTGGAGGCACTTTGGCTGCTAAGGCAATTGCTGAAGGTGCAGTACAAAAAATTATGGCTTTTATTGCTCCTAAAATTGTCGGCGGCCAAGATGCTCCAACTCCTGTAGGAGATTTGGGGTTTTCTGCAATGACTGATGCTTTAACTTTAGAGCGGGTTTCTTGGCGCGCGGTGGGTGCAGATTGTGTGGTGGAAGGCTATTTGAAAATTAAAAATTGAAAGTTAAAAGCGAGTCTTTTGATTTTTTAATTTTTAACTTTTAACTCCTTGTATGACTGAAATTATGATTTGGAGTTTGATGGTTGGCAGTCTCGGCTTGGAGGCTGCAATCATGGGTATCTTGGTTAGCCACGAGCAATTAGCTGCGGGGCAAAAATGCGATGAGGAGGAGGAAGTTTTGACTCGGTACGAATCTCAAGAAGATAATTTTAGTACGCCTAAAAATGCGATCGCAAATGGCAATCCAAAATCCGATCGCAATCCTGATGATTTGACAGTTTGGGAATACAAGATTGTGCGGGCTAGCAGCGATTTGTTTCGCAATCCGGCGATTTTTCACAAGCTGTGTCGGGAAGAGGCGGAAGTTGGCTGGATTTTGCTCGAAAAGCTCGATGACAGGCGGGTACGGTTCAAACGTCCGATCGCGCTGCGGGACGCCCCGATGCCTAATTTACCAATGTTTGACCCTTACCGCACTCATTACGGCCCGATCTCGAATGCGATGACTTGGGCGGGGGCGATCGTGTTTCTGAGTGCGATCGTGCTTCCTGCTATTTTGGGCTATGCTTTGGTGTCGGCTACTCTCACCAAAAGCCGCTCTAATTTGCCTCCGACACCAATTCAATCTTTGCCTTCTCCAGGGGGGCCAACAACTAACAATTAATACCGGGAGAATTGGTAATTGGTAATTGGTAATTGGTGATTGGGAAGCTTGTTTTATAGCAAGTCTAAATCATTTGTGAACCAGATTTATTTAACAAACCGCGAAGGCGCGAAGTTCGCTAAGGAAGAGAAAAGAAGAGAAGAGTGTGTGTTCGTTTGACGGATTTAGGCTTGCTATAGGTGTTAATTCGGTTTTAAGTTTGGGGCGGTATTGCTGAAGGAGCAGATAGCAATCTCAAGTTGTAATCGGTATCGCCTTGAAATTGAGAAACGCGGATGAAATAAGTCCCCGGAGGCAAAGCTCCATTGCTGACGATTGTTTCTGAAGCCGTGCCTAAATTGTTAGACGAAGCAATAAGATCGTCTAATCCAACTGCGCCGTTGCCGTTGAGATCCTGAATTAATTCTACATCAACATCTGCACTCAAACCGTCAACAGTTGCACTGAAAAGGCTCGGAGTATTGAGGATGAAACTGTAAATGTCGGCTGGTTCAGCAGCTCCTACAAAATCGCTCGCCGTTTGAATTTCTCCAACAATGCCGAGGCTTTTTGCTGCGTTCAAATTGTCGGCGGGAGCGGGGAGTGTACTCAACAGTCCTTCTTGTTGGCCGTATTGAATGTAATGGTCGATCGCACTTTTAACTGCACCGCTACTGACTGCACCTCCTATCACCGGATATCTTTCTAGATAAAAGCTGGGATCGAAGAAAACGCTGGCTTTGCGGTTTTCAAATTGACCGACTTTGAAGTAGTGTTCAAAGGCGCTAAATTGATTAGTTTGGACTGCTGTCTGAACGTCGGGGTTGCTGGTGAGATAGAAGCCAACATCGAAGAAAGGGTTGGGGCTCCGCCGTTCAAATTGACCGAATTTAATAAAGTGCTGGGCACCAGAAAATTGGTTTTTTTCCGCTGATACTGCTACATCTGAATTGGTGTCTAAATAATAGCTGGCGTCAAACAGGGCATTAGGATCGCGATTTTCAAATTGACCAATTTTTCGGTAGTGATCGAAGGGGCTCGATACCGTGCCTCTGGCAACTGCTACGGCGACATCTGGGTTGTTTTCGAGATAAAATTTGCTGTCGAACAGTGTTCTGAGGGTTAGCATTATTAAAAAAATCTCTTTGTACTTTAGCAAAACAGATGGGAATCCCCACCCCATAACGGTACTCCGTTTGGAGTGGGATGGAAGGCGCGGTGATGCGATAATTCCATCCCCGTCCAAACCAACAATCTTCAGATATTACCAGGACGGGGATGGATGACGAAATGAGCAAATCAGGATCTTCTGTTGGGCTGCGACTAAAATTCATTTTGCACAAATGCCTGAACGACGTTTGACAGGCGTGACTTTCTTGACGTTAACTACCTTGTTTTTAGCACCAGGGTAATCGGCGATTTTGACCCCAGTGCCGAGATTTTGCATCCCGATGACTCGGTAGACAACACCTTCAAACAAAACATAATCGTTCGGATTGAATCGATATCGTTGCCGCTTGATTCGGCGCTGACCTTTCGATATCTTCACTCCACGATAGACTCGCAAGTTCTCACCATTCAGGTTCGTATTCCGAGTTAGCCGACCCGAAAAAAGCTGACCGCCCGATACCTTCTCACCAGTTCGAGTATCGATATATTTTGCATCATAGAATTGCTCCATCGACCGTTTGTTACACCGAATCTGCTCTAAAACCAGTGTTTCGGAGCGGAACTGATTCGTCCCGCCAGCAATCACGAAAGCATCATTATGGTGAGACTTCTCTAATTTCTGTTCCTCTCGTTTGAACTTGGTTTCAAACCCGAAGGCTTCCTCTGCACCTAAAACATTCAGCAACCGTCGATAGATTGTGGTCATAAAAGTTTCGGATTTGAAACTCTTAACATGAGCCTTCCAACCGTGCAGGAACTTTCCTTGTTGATGGTTGACTGGTGTATGGCATTTAACACATAGAGTAATCAGGTTTGCTGGTCGATCGCTCCGGTCAGGGCTTGACTTCCAATAACCTAAATGGTGAATTTGAGTTGGCGTACCGGACTTACTCTTGCATTCAGGGTTTTGGCATTTATAGCCATCTCGATGGCGAATGTAAGTAGTCAGATTGTGATAGCCCATCTGCTCTCCAGTTTGATAACCTGTTTTCTCGATCTCAGGGTTATTAATTTTCTGGATGTCGAAACTAGCTGTCTCAAGAATGACTTTGGTGATAGGTAATCGAGCTTTAATTCGTTCAACTAATTTGATATGAGCATCAAGTTTGTGTTGAATTGACGGAGCTAACCAACCAGCCGGACGGCGACGATTATCGAATCTGGGAGCGCGGTGCCGTAGGCGAATGCGGCGATCAAGCCGATATTTTCTTCGCTCACTTAAGCGTTCGCTGACGGAGAAAAGTAATTTTAATTCTCCACCAATTAACTCTTCTTTTAGACTCACAGCGCTGAAGCCAATGGTGAGATAACCAGTATCAATGCCGATAGTTACTGGCTGGATATATCCGGCACTGCCGTAGATTAATTGAATTGTAAGTGGGTCGCGATCAATGATTTTTGCTTTGCCTGTTTTGAGTAGAACTCGCGCTTTTCTGGGAGTGGTGGGCATCAAGGGACGACCATCTTTATTGATTACGAGAACATTCATGATTTGTATTTAAGTTAATAAATAACTTAACTCTTGCGAGTGGTGTTCTTCGCCAATGTTGCTCCAGGTTTAATGCTAATCACACTTTCCCGCTGCCAGTAGAAATGTTTAATGATTAACCGCAGTGTCTGGGACTAGAACTCGGCTGCCACACCTGCATCCCAAAGTGCCTATATATTCTGAAGTAACGTAGTAATTCTGGCATGATGAATTACTGAGGCTAATGACAAGCTTCTTGATTCAGAAGCCCATGCTGTACTGATCGAACAGTCAGCGTGTGGAGTTGTCACTCTGGAAAGTGCTTGACAACTCCCCAGCTATAATCAAATTCGATCGAGAATCCAGTTTACATCAATTTTTTGTGAGGGTGGCTCAATTATGGCTAAATCTGCACTGATGGCAATGCTGCGCCGCGCTGCGAGTATTGCCCAAAAGTCTCGGCAAACGGGCATTCCGGCTGATGAACTGCTGGGGATGCTGACTTCGCGCAGTTCTAATTTTCCCATATCTCGGCGCCAGTTGC
Organism: Microcoleus sp. A6-C6; assembly: GCF_036705955.1. Classification (NCBI taxonomy): domain Bacteria; kingdom Bacillati; phylum Cyanobacteriota; class Cyanophyceae; order Oscillatoriales; family Microcoleaceae; genus Microcoleus; species Microcoleus sp. A6-C6. Next base: position 78,015 of record NZ_JAUBVR010000024.1, read on the forward strand.
TGCACAGGGGTTTAGCGGCTGCGGGGGCTGTAGCTGCTGCGACTTTTACCAGGGAGGGAGCTTTTGCTCAACAAGGCGGACGATCGCCCATTTTGGTCGTGGGTGCGGGAATTGCAGGTTTGACGGCTGCCTATCGCCTGCGTCAGGGGGGCGTGCGCGCCGATATCATTGAGGCAACTAACCGTGTGGGGGGGAGGATTCGCACGGTGTCTAAGGTGGCTGGAACGTTGATTTCGGCGGACGTGGGGGGAGAATATATTGACACTGGCCACACTACTTTGATTTCCCTAGCGACGGAATTGGGTTTGCGGGCGATCGACTTAGCTAACGTACAGCGGGGATTGGTGAAGGATACTTTTTTCTTTCAAGGACGCCGATTTTCTCTTGAGCAAATAATCGCGGAATTTGCGCCACTAGCCAGTAAAATTAGTGCTGATTTGGAAGCAGTCGGAGATAACTTTAGTTATCAAGATTTTACGGAAACAGCGGAAAGATTGGACAATCTTTCGATCGCTGAATATGTAGACCAAGCTGATACTAGCACGATTGTCCGGCAGTTGCTCCGCATTGCTTACACTACGGAATACGGCCGAGATCCGGAGGAACAGTCGGCGCTAAATCTGCTGTTTTTAATCGGTTCTGAAGCGGACAGTTTTCAATTGTACGGCAACAGCGATGAGCGTTATCAAATTGACGGCGGCAACAGTCAAATTGTCAACAGTTTAGCTGGTCAATTGTCTGGTTCGATCGAGGCGGGGACGGTTTTGGAAGCGATTACTCTTTTGCCGGATGGCCGCTATCGGGTAAATTTGCGATCGGGACAAAGCGCCTTCGATCGCACTTACGAACGAGTTTTATTAGCTTTGCCCTTCAGCACTCTGCGAGACGTTAACATTAACGTACCTCTACCCCAACCAAAGCGCAGGGCGATCGAGCAATTGGGCTACGGTACTAATTCTAAGTTAGTTACCGGCTACCGCAGCCGAATTTGGCGGGAAGTTTATCAATCGACTGCTTCTGTGTTTACCGATTTAGGATTCCAAAATAGCTGGGAAGCTACGCCTTTCGCTCCTACTGGTAACGCTTTAGTTACTAATTTTACAGGAGGAAAGCAGGGTTTGGCGATCGGTGCCGGAACTCCCGAAGACCAAGCACAAAGATTTTTGGGACAATTTGAAAGAGTTTTTCCCGGAGTGAGCAATTTGCGATCGGGCAAAGCTGTACGAGCTTTTTGGTCGGGAGAACGCTTTTTTAAAGGTTCTTATTCCTGCTATTTAGTCGGACAATGGACGCAAATGCACGGTGTTGAAGGCGAACGAGTTGGGAACTTATATTTTGCCGGAGAACACACTTCGCTGGAAAATCAAGGTTATATGGAAGGCGGTTGCGAAACCGGACAAAGGGCGGCTTTTGAAATTTTGCAAGATTTGGGTTTGACAAGTTCTGCTGAGGCTTTGAATACTCGCAGTGCGAGCAGTTTGAACCAGCGCCGTCCCAGCCGGAAAGTTCCCGGATCGCGGAATCTTGGGAATAGGAATCCGAGTATTAGTTGACACTCCCCAGCTATCAAGGCGAGGGGATTCTTTGTTCACAGAGCCGACTTGCTGAGGCAGGATTTCTCCAAC